>JAZRPN010000001.1:0-3036 GCA_045649225.1 Clostridia bacterium
ACGATGCCCGTGTAGTTTGTGAAGTAGAGCATACTGCCTACTGCCGCAAGGAATGAGCCAATGACAAATGTTGTGCTTATAACAGAGTTGATTTTAATACCCATAAGCTGAGAAGTTTCAAAATCAACTGATGCGGCGCGCATTGCCATACCGATTTTTGTGTATTTGATAAGCGCCACAAGAAGAACTACAAGCACAATTGTAAGGATGGGCGTAATCAGGGTTACTCTCTTTACGCTGCATGAGAGGAAAGTAACGCTGTCGCTAATCCAAGGAATTGTGGGGTAGTTTTGATTAAGACCACCCGTTATGTAAAGACCGAGGTTCTGAAGAAGATAGCTTACGCCGATTGCCGAAATCATAACCGACATTCTCGGAGCCTGACGAAGCGGGCTATATGCAACCTTTTCAATAACAACGCCTAAAATAACAGTGGCTACAAGCACCAGTACTGCCGAAACATAAATGGGAAGTGTCGCGCACGCATAGACCATTACAAGGCCTGCAATCATAAATATATCGCCGTGAGCGAAGTTAATAAGTCTTAATATGCCGTATACCATTGTATACCCGATGGCAATCAGGGCATACTGTCCGCCAACTGATATACCCGCCATAAGATACGGCAGGTTTTGAGTTAACCAATCCATAAAAAATCCCCCGAATATAATTTGCGTAATTATTAAATTGACGGAAGGTTAGCTAACCTTCCGTCAACTATAAACATAAGCTTTAAATTAGTTTATGCCCTGCTCCTTAACAAAGATCCAGTTGCCTGTTTCTGTGTCAGCAGATTTTACATAAGCTTTGTTTCTGTTAGCATCGCCGATTTCGTTGAAAGAAATGTCGCCTGATACGCCACTGTATGTAACAGAGCCGAGAACCTTCATAACTTCAGCGGGGTCAGCAGAACCTGCTTTCTTGATAGCTTCAAGAGCTACATAGTAAGCGTCGTAACCCATTGCTGTTACTGCAGAAATCATATCGTTACCGCCATTGTTTGCAAGACGAGTCTTGTCAGCATTTATCCAAGCCTTTACGCCTTCGTCAAACTCTACATTACCGCCTTCCTGATAGAAGGTTGTAACATAAATCTGAACGTCCTTGCCCTTAGCTGCGTTAAGGATAACGTTGCTATCCCAGGTATCGCCAGCCATAAGAGGTGCCTTAAGCCCCTGTGCTGCAGCCTGCTCAATGATAAGTGCAGCAGCTTCAGTTGAAACGGGTGCGAAGAATACGTCTGCACCTGCGTTCTTAGCCTTTGTTATGTAAGATGTAAAGTCGCTGTTGCCTTCCTGGAATTCTTCAGAAATAACTTCACCGCCGAGTTCTTCGAAAGCTTTTGCAAAGTAGTGAGCAAGACCCTTTGAGTAGTCATCGCCAAGCTTTGCAAGGCAGTATGCCTTTTTAGCCTGGAAGTTATCCTTAGCAAAGTTTGCAAGAACTGTGCCCTGGAAAGGATCAAGGAAGCAAATACGGAAGTAGTGAGAGTTACCCTCTGTTACCTGCGGGTTTGTGCAAGTAACGCCCATTGCAGGAACGCCTGCCTGCTTGAAAATATCAGAAGCAGCAATTGAAACGCCACTGCCGTATGAGCCGAGAACGATTGAAACGCCCTTGCTGATAAGGTTCTGAGCAGCTGTGGGAGCCTTGTCGTTTGAAGATTCGTTATCAACGATTTCAAGCTCAACCTTGTATGTCTTGCCACCGATTTCTATGGTATTTGTTTCGCTGTTAGCGTACTGAATACCAAGAGTCTCCTGCTTTCCGCCTGCGCCGTTATCACCTGATGCGGGCTCAAAAACGCCGATTTTTATAACGTCTCCGTTAGAAGCTTGTTTGCCTGAGCAACCTGCAAAGCAGAAAGCAAGCAAACAAAGTGTAAGTGCGAGTGCCAATACTTTTTTCATTTTTTATTTCCCCTTTCATAGTTTATATGTATAATTTTACTATATCAGGGTATTAGTGTCAAGATTTTTTTGGATATAAAGACGGCGCTGCATCATCTGCAACGCCGTTTTATGTATTAAATTAAAGCTTGTTTTCTCTGCAGGGAAGCGGGTCATCCACAATCTTAACAAGACCCTTGATAACCTCCTGGTTTTTAACCTGATGAAGAGCCTTTTCAATATCGTCAAATTCCCAGATATGTGTAAGTATGGTCTTAACAGGAATTTTACCCGCCTTCATCATAGCCTCAACCTCTTTAATTGCATCGCCGATGCCATTCTGAGGGTCAACAACTCTTACTGAGAAGTTTGTGGGGATTTTATCAAGGTCGATTTCGTACGGTCTTGGTGATTTACCGTAAACTGCCAAAATACCGCCTTCTTTAAGGAAGGGAAGACCGCCAGAGAATACCTTAAAGCTACCTGTTACCTCAAAAACAACATCGTACTTTTTGTCGCTCTTGTAAGCCTCTTCCGAAAGAAGACCGTAATCTGCACCAAGCGTTGTTGCAAATTCTGCACGTTCCTTAATTATGCCGAAAACGGTAACACTTTTTGCTCCCTTGAGCTTTGCAAACATTGCCAGTGTGTAGCCTGCTGTACCTGTGCCGAAAACGGCAACATCCTTGCCAACAAGTTCAGGCACCTGAAGTACGCAACAAGCTGTTTCTGAAAGCGGGAAGATAAGACCTGCTTCTTCCATCGGGAAGGTGGGGTCAATTTTATAGTTTGCACTGTAACGCTGACGGTATGAATATTCGCCTGTTACGCTCTGACCGTCCTCGATAAGAGCTTTGTAGTCGCCAGCAATGCCATACTCCGCAAAGCCACCCCATGATGAGTAGTGTGTACCATCAAAGCCGGTGGGGATTGCGTTAGCACAGATAACTCTGTCGCCAAGCTTAAAGTTTTTAACCTTGGGACCAACCTCAATAACCTCGCCAAAACACTCGTGCCCAAAAGCAACCGGGTAATCGGGTGTTGCGTAGAGATGATCAATAATCATCCATTCTGTAGAGTTACAAACAAGGCAACCCTCGTTTTTAACAAGTACTTCGTAATCATTCGGCTTTGGAATTTCCATCTC
>JAZRPN010000002.1:0-4610 GCA_045649225.1 Clostridia bacterium
CCCTCGTTTACAAGGTCGTGGAGTGATTTTCCGAAGATATTTGATTCCCAGATTTTAACGGGGTCGTTTTCAAATTCGCTGAGCAGATAATGTACCAGTTCCTCAGACTGCTTTTCACTTCCAACAATTGGGTTAATCTCAGTTTCTATGTCAGCTCTTATAAGGTGAATTGACGGTGCGCTTGCACGTAGTCTCACACCGTATCTTCCGCCCTGACGCACAATTTCGGGATCCTTAAGGCTTAGCTCCTCAATTTCGGGCGAAACAATACCATAGCCTGTTTGTCTGACCTGCAAAAGTGCGTTGGATATTTTATCGTACTCTTTCTTGGCTTTTGACAAGCTGCAAAGCATAGATACAAGTTCTTCGTCGTTTGTTATGCTAAGCCCCGTCGTTTCACCAAGAACAGTGTAGAAAAGCCCCTCGTTAGCCTCGGCGTTGACTATAACTACACCCTCACCGAGTGAAATATCGTCAACTTTCGCGCGGGATAGATACTCATTTTCCTCAAGCTTTGGCACGATAGAATTTACGTCACGGATTTTTTCCATATTACATACTGCATTTCTTACAGTGTCAAATATGGCAGACTTTAAGTAATGAGAGCTGTCGAGTGCATCAATCCAGCCCGGCAGGTTAATGTCAATTTCCTTAATGGGAAATTCAAACAATACTGAGCGTATTATGTTGTTTATATCCGAAACACCCATATCGGCACACGAAAACAAAAATACCGGCACCCCATATTTCTCTTCGAGCTCTGTCTTCAGGCTTTGAGCAGATGGGCTTTCGGGCATTGCTGAGTTAAGAAGAATAATAAACGGCTTGTTTATTTCCTTTAATTCAGATACAACACGCTCCTCGGCACTTACATATTCATATCGGGGAATATCACATATACTACCATCAGTCGTAACAACAAGTCCTATAGTACTGTGATCACGGATAACCTTTTCGGTGCCTATCTGTGCAGCTTTGTCAAAAGCAATATCCTCTTCAAACCACGGCGTTGAAACCATTCTCGGCTCACCATCCTCAGTGTGTCCCTGAGCACCGTTGACGCAGTATCCGACGCAGTCAATAAGTCTTACATTGAAGGAGGCATTATCCTGAATACTAATGTTTACCGCTTCATTGGGAATAAATTTAGGCTCGGTTGTCATAATCGTTTTGCCCGCCGCACTTTGCGGAAGTTCGTCAAGCGTGCGTTCACGCACGTGCTCATTGTCAATATTGGGTATAACCAAAAGGTCCATAAACCTCTTTATAAATGTAGATTTTCCCGTTCTTACGGGACCGACAACCCCTATGTATATATCCCCTTGCGTCCGTCTTGCAATATCGTTGTATATTGTGTATTCAGTCATAAAAATTCCCCCATACTTGTTTTTGATACATTGTATGAAAGGGAATTTTTGTTTATTACTGTTTGTCTTATTTTTTAAATTGCAAATTATTTTATTTTTGCAAAAAAGCAAAAAAACACTTGACTTTTTGTGCTCTGATACATATAATATTAATGTTGCTTAGGGGTATGATGTAATGGTAACATGCCGGTCTCCAAAACCGTTCTTGAGGGTTCGAGTCCTTCTACCCCTGCCAAAAAAAGAGAGATTGACTTTTAGTCGGTCTCTCTTTTTTATTTAGTGGAAGGCTCGAACCCCGTGGGGGCATCCACCGTAAGCAAAAGTTGCCTGTGGCAAGTTTTGTAGGGGGATGGTGCGAAGACCGGCACCGAAATGCGAAGCATTTGGGTGGTCAAGCAAGCAAGACGCGAAGCGGCTGTGTCCTTCTACCCCTGCCTCGTCGAAGCAAAGGAAATGCTTTACTATGGCTTTTTCTAAAAAAGCCATATGTCCGCTTCCTTGCTTCTCCTCTTTCACAAAAAGTCTCGCTTTCGCTACCAACTTTTTGTGAGTTGTATTTTTCGGAGTAATGCTTTTGCATTGCTTCGTTTTTTTTTGGAAAGGACTCGAACCCCAAACAAAAAAGCGTAAATCCAATTCAGGATTTACGCTTTTTACTATGCATTAACAAATCAAACGCGGGGACCTGCTTCTACCAATGCCTTACCTGCATCGTTGCCTGTGTATTTGTCAAAGTTCTTAACAAAACGAGCTGCAAGGTCTTTTGCCTTTTCGTCCCAATCAGCTACATTCTCGTATGTGTCGCGAGGATCAAGGATGTTTGTGTCAACACCCGGGAGAGCTGTAGGAACAGCAAGATTGAAGTAAGGAATTTCCTTAGTTTCAGCCTTTAAGATAGAGCCATCAAGAATAGCATCGATGATTCCTCTTGTATCTTTGATTGAGATACGCTTGCCGGTACCATTCCAACCTGTGTTTACAAGGTATGCCTTAGCACCGCTCTTTTCCATCTTCTTAACAAGTTCTTCGGCATACTTTGTAGGATGAAGTTCCAAGAACGCCTGACCGAAGCAAGCTGAGAATGTAGGAGTAGGCTCTGTGATGCCACGCTCAGTTCCTGCAAGCTTTGAAGTGAAGCCTGAAAGGAAATAGTACTGTGCCTGCTCGGGAGTAAGAACAGAAACGGGAGGAAGCACGCCGAAAGCATCTGCAGAAAGGAAGATTACGTTTTTAGCATCGGGAGCTGCAGAAACGGGGCGAACGATCTTTTCAATGTGGTCTATCGGATAAGAAACACGAGTGTTTTCTGTTACAGAACCATCTGCAAAATCACAAACGCCGTTTTCATCAACAGTAACATTTTCCAAAAGTGCGTTACGCTTAATAGCATTATAGATATCGGGCTCTGACTCCTTGTCAAGGTTTATAACCTTTGCGTAGCAGCCACCCTCAAAGTTGAACACACCATTGTCATCCCAACCGTGTTCGTCATCACCTATAAGCAAACGCTTAGGATCAGTTGAAAGTGTAGTTTTACCTGTTCCTGAAAGGCCGAAGAAAAGTGCTGTGTTCTTTCCTTCCATATCGGTGTTTGCACTACAGTGCATTGAAGCCATTCCGTTAAGCGGCAAGAAGTAGTTCATCATTGAGAACATACCCTTTTTCATTTCGCCGCCGTACCAGGTGTTTAAGATAACCTGCTCACGTGAAGTGATGTTAAATACTACAGCAGTTTCTGAATTAAGACCTAATTCTTTGTAGTTTTCTACCTTTGCCTTTGATGCATTGTAGCATACAAAGTCAGGCTCGAATTTTTCAAGCTCTTCTTCAGACGGATTGATAAACATATTTTTAACGAAGTGAGCCTGCCAAGCAACTTCCATGATGAATCTGATTGACATTCTTGTATCTTCGTTAGCACCGCAGAATACGTCTACAACATAAAGCTTTTTGTCTGAAAGCTGTTTAACAGCCAAATCCTTGAGCACACTCCATGTGCTTTCACTGCAGGGGTGGTTATCGTTTTTGAACTCATCTGATGTCCACCAAACAGTGTCTTTTGAATTTTCATCCATAACGATGAATTTGTCTTTAGGTGAACGACCTGTATAAATACCTGTCATTACGTTTACAGCACCGAGTTCAGTTTCCTGACCTTTTTCAAAGCCTTCCAAAGAAGGATCTGTTTCTGCTGCGAACAATTCTTCGTATGAAGGATTGTGAATAATTTCCTTCACACCTGTAATACCATACTTGCTTAAATCGATTGATTTCATACCAAAATTCCTTTCTTAATTAAATTAATTAAAATAAAATAATAATAAACTGTGATGCAAATACCACTGCAACGAGCGCAATGGGATATGTAGCTGCATATGCCGCAGCTACATCTTCTGTACCCGCAACATGAATAAGTGTTCCTAATGCAGGAGTACTTGTCATGCCGCCGGTGATTGAGCCCAAGGTATTAAGAACATTGATTTTAAGAATATACTTTGCAAAAATAAAACCAATAATCATAGGCAGGATTGTCATTATCATACCGTAAATGAAATAGTCTATTTTAAATTCCTGAACAAATCTTGCACCGCCTGAAATTCCTGCACCGGCAAGGAAAAGGACAAGACCAAGGTCTCTGAACACTTTAAGGGTAGTTACAGAGGGCATAACATTTACTTTACCGATTTTTCCAAAGTGGCCAAACACAAGTGATGCCAGAAGACATCCACCCGTTGTGGTTAAAGAAAATGTTGTACCGTCAAGACCCGATGAAGTAAGCGGGATCTTTATCATACCGATAAAAATTCCTATAAGCGCCGCAATAGCAAAAGGTGCAATACCGTAATCATCGAGTTCAATTAATTTACCATCTGATTTCTTAGATGATGAAGCACTGTCAGCCACAACAAGCTTTGCACGTTCTTCTTCCATATTTACCTTTAATATTTTAGGCATAAGCTGAACAAACAACACAACGCCTATAACTCCGAAAATGTATGCAATACCGTATCCCACCGAAACAAGCTGTTCCATTTCAGGACTTGCAACTGAAGCTTTTGCCGCTGAAAATGCAGGTGTGGAAGTAAGTGCACCGGCAAATAAGCCCGATATAATTGCAGAAAGTTTTTCCATATCAGTCTCACCCATGAGCTTTCCTGCATACACACAACCAACTGCAACAAGTGCCCCTGATATTATAATAACCAAACCAAGAAGTACATATGAAGTAAAGTTTTTCTTCAT
>JAZRPN010000003.1:0-3779 GCA_045649225.1 Clostridia bacterium
TAACCTTTTCGTAGCCGACATTTTTAAGTGCGTTTGAGATTTCGTCCTCTGTGGGGGGCACGGTCCTTTCCTTAAAGTTCCATAAATCAGAAAGCAGCCCAACGGTTACATCAAAAGCCCCGCCGCTTTTTTCTGACATTAAAAACGCAAAGTCAATAACATCCTTAAGCTCACCCTGAGGCTTTGCTTTACCCTCGTTTACCATAGAAAGCTCACTGCCATCGTCTGTGCGGCTGAAGATTTTTTCTTGCTCACGGCAAATAGAAAGCGCTTTCTCTGCAAAAGGCTTGTCCTCTTGGTTAACTGTAATATTAATAACAGTGTCCATAGCAAAGCCCTGAACAATCTCACGCCTCTTTGCGCACGAGCAAAATATTAAGCTCATAATAAGTGTGATACAAATTACTTTTTTCATAAGTTATAAAGCATCCTGTAGATAGTAGTATAGCGGCTTACTTTCTCGGTATAGCGTGCCGTCTCGCCAAAGGGAATTTCTTTAAGTGTCCTTCCATCGGCAGAAATTTTTGGGTCATTTAGCCAACTGTCAACATTTGAAAGACCTGCATTATACGCCGCAAGTGCATTTTTGACATCACCATTGTAGCGGTTCAAAAGGTAGGAAAGGTACCACACTCCTGCGTGTATGTTATCATCAGGATTTTGGATATTCCCCTTAACCTTGGTTGATTCTTCAAAAAAGGTGTAGGTTTGTTTCGTAAGCTGCATAAGCCCCGATGCATTTGCGTGGCTTACGGCATCTTCCTTAAAGTTGCTTTCTGCCTTTATAAGAGCAAGCACGAGGTAGATGTCCACATCGTACATATCGCAGTATTTTCGGATGGAGTCTTCGTACTTAACGGGGAAAAGCCCTCGACCAACAAAAGCCGTCAAACCAAGTACAACCGAAACTGTAAGAACAAACGATACTATTTTAAGCCATAAACGCATTGATGTCCTCCATTACCTTTTCAAGCTTTTTTTCAAACTCAAGCGGTGTGGTGTTGTTTTCTATCACAATAGCTTTTTTGGAGTAGTCCCTTTGTGCTTTCATCCGCAAAAGAGCCTGCTCTGTACTTATTTTATCACGCTCTGTAATTCTTGCAAGGCGTACGCTTTCATCCGCTTTTACAACAATTATATGCGCACACCTTTCGTCTATACCGCTTGTTTCAAGCTCAGAGCCGTCTACAACGCAAAGGCGCCCTTTATCCTCCAATGAAAGTATTTCCTTTACTATCACGGGATGCATAATTGAGTTTAGCTTGCTTAGATTACCTGCATCGGAAAAAACCTTTTCGCCAAGTTTTTTTCTGTTGGGGATGTTTCCGTCAAAGATATCGCTCCCAAAATGATGGCGTATTTTTTCAGTTACCTCGGGTTTTAAAAGAACCTCGTGTGCAATTTTATCGCAATCGATAATCAAAGCACCCCATTTTTTTAAAAGGGAAGCGGCGAATGATTTCCCACTGCCGCTTTTCCCTGTAAGACCTATAAGCATTTTAGCACCTCGGATTATTTGGTTTCAAACCAGCTTTTGCCGATTTTAACATCTGCCTTAAGCGGAACACTGAGTTTAACTGCGTTTTCCATCTCGCGCTTTAATATATCGCTTGCAGTCTGCGAAAGCGCTTCGGGCACTTCACAAATAAGCTCATCGTGTACCTGCAAAATAAGATTTGCCTCAGGGCACTCTTTTTTAAGTGCGTTATAAACCTTTACCATCGCAATTTTGATGATATCTGCCGCAGTGCCCTGAATGGGAGTGTTCATTGCGGCACGCTCACCAAATGAACGGAGATTGAAGTTTGACGAGCTAAGCTCGGGAATATAGCGTCTGCGACCCAAAAGCGTTGTAACAAAACCGTCTGCTTTGGCGTTTTGAATGGTTCTTTCCATATATTCTTTTACACCGCTATACTTTTCGAAGTAACCCGAGATATATTCCTTTGCCTCCTTGCGTGAGATTTTAAGCTCGCCCGCAAGTGAAAATTCGCTCTGCCCGTAGATTATTCCAAAGTTAACTGTTTTAGCACGTGAACGCATTACGTCCGTAACAAGAAACGGCGCAACGCCAAACACCTGCGATGCAGTGATTGTGTGGATATCGTCATCGTTTATGAATGCGTCCTGCATAGTTTTGTCGCCCGACACGTGTGCAAGAACACGAAGCTCAATCTGCGAATAGTCGGCACCGACAAGCGTGTAGCCGTCCTTTGCGACAAACATTTTGCGTATCTCACGGCCAATCTCTGTACGAACGGGGATGTTCTGAAGATTTGGCTCTGCCGAGCTGATACGCCCTGTTGCAGTAACCGTTTGCTTAAGAGTCGAGCGTATACGGCTCTCCTCGTCAAGAAGCGGCAAAAATGCATCGGCGTAAGTTGATTTAAGCTTTGCAAGGTGGCGGTATTCGATGATGCTGTCAATAATTTCGTGCTTGCCCCTGAGCTTTTCCAAAACCTCTGAATTTGTAGAGTAGCCCGTTTTTGTCTTTTTAACTACGGGAAGTGCCATATCCTCAAACAAAAGTTTTCCAAGCTGTTTTGGAGAGTTTATATTAAACTCGTATCCCGCCATAAAATAGATTGTGCTTTCAAGTGCATTTATGCTTTCGCCAAGCTTTTGGGCGAATGCACTAAGCTCATCCTTATCTATTTTAAAGCCCGCCATTTCCATATCGAACAAAACATTTTCAAGCGGAAGCTCTATATCAAACAAAAGCTCGTGCTGGCCTCTTTCTTCAATTATCTCGAGCTGCTTTTGCCTGAGAATACCAAGAGAAGCTGCCGAATTCGCAAGCGCAAATTCCGAAAGCAAATCTGCAGGATTGTAATCGCTTTTTAAGGGATCAATGATGTAGCCTGCAATTTCAGTGTCGTAAAATCCTCCCTTTAAGCTGATGCCCATATCGAAAAGGCTATGGCGTACAGCTTTGTATGAATGAGTTATTTTAAAGGTATTTTCGTCTTCCAAAATGTGCTTGAGCGCAGCTGCATCCGCGAAATATGCTTTTTCGTCAAAAGCGAACTCAACCTTTGAGTCATCATATAAAAAGAAGAATTCCTTTAAAGCAGAAAGCTTTTCAATTATAGCCTCATCTGCAGGAAAACGTTCAACATTTTGAACAGGATTAACCTCTATATCCTCGCAAAGCCTGTCGGAAAGTTTTTTAAGCTCAAGCTCGTTTAACTTGTTGTAAAGCTCGCTATTTCCCTTAAGCTCAAACTTTGCGTCGTCAAAAGAAAAGTCTATAGGCACATTTCGGTCAATCTCGCAGAGCTTGTAGCAAAGGTATGCATCATCACGCCCTGAGATAAGCTTTTCACGTGCCGCTTTTTTAATAGACTCATCATCAATGTTTTCATAAATTCCGTCGAGCGAATGAAAGCTTTTAAGAAGCTCAAATGCACTTTTTTCGCCTATGCCCTTAACTCCAGGGATGTTATCCGAGCTATCACCCATAAGAGCCTTGACCGAGATAAATTCCTCGGGCGTAACACCGTACTTTTCAAAAACACCGTTTTCATCAAGAGCCTCAGTTGTAGTCTGACCCATACGCGACGTTGTAAGGAGCACCGTGGTGTTTTTGCTTGCAAGCTGAAGGTCATCCTTGTCGCCGGTGATAATTCCGCACCACACGCCCTTTTCATCGCACATACGACTTACCGTGCCTATTATATCGTCAGCCTCAAAGCCTTCAAGCGAAAGCTGATTTATGTTCATAGCAGAAAGAAGCTCCTTTAAATGAGGCATCTGCTCGGCTAATTCCTCGGGCATAC
>JAZRPN010000004.1:0-16896 GCA_045649225.1 Clostridia bacterium
TTCCCTTCATTTCATCATTCGGGAGTGAAACAACCGATACGGTTGTCTCTGCAACGTGGTCAGCAGCACAGCGTTGAATAGCTGCACTGATAATAAGTCGGAGGCCAAGCGGTCTTAGGAAGACAAGTGTTAACTACAACTCCTTGGCTCACAGAACGACATGGCTACGATCCGACTTAATTCTTCCCTTCATTTCATCATTCGGGAGTGAAACAACCGATACGGTTGTCTCTGCAACGTGGTCAGCAGCACAGCGTTGAATAGCTGCACTGATAATGTTTTTGGCTCTCTTATCAGCCTCTTCTTTTGCCTGTGTTTCAATTTCTTTGATGAGCATTGCAGCCTCGTGGCTAACCTCATCCTTGATGTTTTTCAACAAATATTCCTTTGCTTCCTCTGCTGTCAATCCGGAAAGGCGTTCAAGTATTTCTATCTGAGCCTTATGGATGCCTGCAATTTTTTCATTCTTTTCTTCAACCTCTTTGATTTTCTGACTAAGAATCTCGTCCTTTTTCTCAAGGGATTCTGTCTTACGATCAAGAGCCTCTTCTTTTTGCTGCAGTCTTCTTTCCTGTCTTGAAATTTCAGAGCGGCGTTCCTTCATTTCCTTTTCCGCTTCGTTTCTAGACTTAATAATCTCCTCTTTTGCTCCGAGCAAAGCCTCACGCTTTTTGTTTTCACCGCTTTTTATAGCTTCATCAACAATTCTTTTTGCTTCGGCTTCTGCACTGCCGATTTCGGCCTCAGCCATTTTCTTTCTATATGATATACCAAATCGAAAGCTAACAACTCCGGAGGCAACAGCGAGAACTACTGCAACTACAGCAGCAATGGCTATAACCATTGTTCCACCTCCTTATATATATTAAGCCTTGCACAGTTTTACCCACTGTACAAAACACACATATATTATATTATTTTTTATGAAAACTGTCAAGATTAAATATTGTATTTTATGCACTTTCTATAAATATCAGGGGCCAAAAAAATCTTTTTGAATGTTTTTTAAAAAAACTGTTGCATTTGTAATTTTGTTGTGTTATAATAGCCTTTGCTTAATTGATGTTAATTATTTTTATATATCTATTTTTCTGGAAAGAGGTGAACGTCGTGAGAGAAGGTATCCATCCTGATTATAAGCAGACAGTTATCAAGTGTGCTTGCGGTAATGTAATTGAAACAGGTTCTACAAAGGAAAACATTTTCGTTGAAATTTGCTCAAAGTGCCATCCTTTCTTTACAGGTAAGCAGAAGCTTGTTGACACTGGCGGTCGTGTTGAAAAGTTCAGAAAGAAGTTCAATATGGACAAATAATTTTAAATTCAAACTGTGTGGACTGCTCCACGCAGTTTGTTTTTTTAGGAGAATTTGTATGAAAACCGATAAATACAGAAAATATTCTTATAAATGCGATATGCACGTTCACACATCGCCTGCAAGTCCGTGTGGCAAGGTTGATATTGAAACAACAATAAAATATTATGCAGAGTTGGGCTTTAACTCGATAGCACTTACAAATCACTTTAACCTTGACCATGCTTTCAGAGACTTTTCTTCTAAAGACGAGGCGGTAAGCTTTTATCTTGAAGACTATCACCATGCCCGTGAATTTGCAAAAGCGTACGATATATCGGTTGTTTTAGGGCTTGAGGCACGCTTCCCCGAAAATTCCAACGACTACCTTGTTTATGGAATTGACGAAGATGACGTGTACCGTGCCTACGATTTTTTAAATGAAAGCTACGAAAGCTTTTACAAGGGTTTTAAAAACGAGAAAAATGTTATAGTTCAGGCACATCCGTTTCGCGACAAAATGGTAGCTCAAAACCCCGATATTCTCGACGGAATTGAGGTTTTTAACCTGCACCCCAATCACAACGGACGTATTGGTCTTGCGGCAAAATTTGCAAAGGAAAACCCGCATTTTATCGTAACCGGTGGTACCGATTTTCACCACGACGGTCATCAGGGAATGTGCGCACTTCGCTCAAAAAAGAAACTGAAAAACTCTTTTGAGCTTGCAGCGCTTTTAAAATCACGCGATTATATTTTTGATGTGTGGGGTCAGAAAATTTTACCTTATTAAAATGTTTGATTTTTTTCCATTTATATGATAAAATAGAAATGTTTGGACTGGCAAACAAAAACGACTGACACTTTACAAAAAACTAAGGAGCTTGCTATGCGTGTACTGATACTGACTTGCAACACCGGAGAGGGGCATAACTCTGCCGCAAGAGCTATTAAGGATGTTTTTGATAAAAATGATATATACTGCGAGATTGCAGACTCACTTGCGTTTTTGTCGCCCAAGGCGTCGGACTTTATCTGTAACTGGCATGTAAGACTTTATAAAAAGGCTCCCGTTCTCTTTGGACTTGGCTATAAAGCGGCGGAATGGGGTGCAAAACATAGGGGCAGCAGTAAGCAGTCGATGTTTCTTAAAACGGTGTCCAAGGGTGCAACTAAGCTCAGCTTAAAGCTTGCTGAGGGAGAATATGACGTTATTATCTGCACTCACCCGTTTTCTGCACTTACGGTTACCCGCGCAAAAAGAAAGTATGGCATAAAGCAAAAAACATATTTTGTTGCAACTGACTACACCTGCTCACCGGGAGTTTCCGCAAGCAGGCTTGATTACTATATAATCCCGCACGAATCACTTTACGACGAATTTGAAAACGCCGGCATCCCGCGTGAAAAGCTGTTTGCAGGCGGTATCCCCGTAAACTTTAAAATATGCAAGGGTAAAACGAGTGAGGAAAGCAAAAAAAGCCTGTTAATCCCCGAGGAAAAAAAGGTCATACTCCTGATGTGCGGAAGCATGGGCTGCGGTCCGATAAAGCTTATTGCGAGGAAGCTTTCTTCCCTTGTTAAAGACGATGAAATGCTTGTTGTAATATGCGGAAACAACCGAAAGCTCTACCAGAGTCTTAAAATTCTTGATGACCCGGGCAGGGTAAGGGTATTGGGCTTTACGAGAAATGTTCCTGATTATATGAACGCGTCTGAGCTTCTTTTCACAAAACCGGGCGGGCTGAGCACAACTGAGGCGGCACAAAACAAATTGCCAATGATACTTATAGACGCTGTTTCGGGTTGTGAAACTCATAATATGCGTTTTTGGACCGAGAATGAAATGGCACTTACAAGCGATAATGCAGACGAGCTTTGCGGTTTTATGCGTGAGCTTATGGATAACAAAAGCGTTCTTCAGACGCTTAAAGACAATATTGAGAAAAAATTTGCATTTGACAGTGCCAAGCGTATATTTGATTTTATCCTTGAGTGCAAATAATCTGTTAACAACCAGCCATGTTTGTTGACACAGTATTTTTTAGATGATATTATACTGAAAGCATTTGCTTATTTTTAAGGAGGCTTTTAAATGGCAAAAATTTTAGATAAAATTTTCGGCACCTATTCCGAGCGTGAGCTTAAGAAAATTAAGCCCATTATGGAAAAGGTTCTCGAGCTTGAAAATGAATATACAGCCTTAAGCGACAGTGAGCTTAAAGCAAAGACAGACGAATTTAAGGAAAGACTTAAAAACGGTGAAACTACTGACGATATCCTGCCCGAGGCATTTGCCGTTGTGCGCGAGGCATCGGCAAGAGTTCTGGAGATGCGTCATTTCCCTGTTCAGATTATTGGCGGTATTGTTCTTCATCAGGGCAGAATTGCCGAAATGAAAACAGGTGAGGGTAAAACACTTGTTGCCACACTTCCCGCATATTTAAATGCGCTCACGGGCGAAGGTGTGCATATTGTAACCGTTAACGATTACCTTGCCCGCCGAGACAGTGAATGGATGGGTAAGCTTTACCGCTTTTTGGGGCTTTCGGTAGGTCTTGTTGTCAGCCAGATGGAAACTGAAGAAAAAAAGGAAGCTTACGCTGCTGATATTACCTATGGAACAAACAACGAATTCGGCTTTGATTATCTTCGTGATAATATGGTCATCTATAAAGAAAGCATGGTGCAGCGTGGCCACAACTTTGCAATCGTCGACGAGGTTGACTCGATACTTATTGACGAAGCGAGAACACCCCTTATAATAAGCGGTGCAGGCGAGGAATCAACTCAGCTTTACCAGATCGTTGACAGATTTGTGCGCACACTCACCTATTCTAAGTTTAAAGAGCTTAATGACAAAGAAGATAACGATGTTACAGATGCAGATTATATCATAGACGAAAAGGCAAAGACCGTAACTCTTACAGAGCGTGGTATTAAAAAGGCGGAAGCAGCTTTTAATCTTGAAAACCTTTCCGACCCCGAGAATATGACGCTTTCGCACCACATCAACCAGGCAATCCGTGCATACGGAATAATGCACCGTGATGTTAACTACGTTGTTAAGGACGGCGAGGTGCTTATTGTTGACGAATTTACGGGCCGTATTATGATTGGGCGCCGCTACAGCGACGGACTTCATCAGGCGATTGAGGCTAAGGAAAACGTCAAGGTTGAGCGTGAGAATAAAACGCTTGCAACAATTACATTCCAGAACTATTTCCGTCTGTATAAAAAGCTTAGCGGTATGACAGGTACTGCAAAGACGGAGGAAGAGGAATTCAGAGGCATTTACGCACTTGACGTTATTGAAATTCCTACAAACAAGCCTCTTGCACGTAAAGATGAGAACGACCAGGTTTACAAAAACCACGCAGGAAAGCTCAAAGCACTTGCAGACGAAATTGAGCGCGTGCATAAAACAGGTCAGCCGATCCTTGTCGGCACAGTAACCATTGATAAATCAGAAGAAATAAGCGAGCTTTTAAAGCGCCGTGGTGTTAAGCATCAGGTGCTGAACGCTAAGCACCATGATAAAGAGGCAATGATTGTTGCACAGGCAGGCAAAAAGGGCGCAGTTACGATTGCTACCAATATGGCAGGCCGTGGTACCGATATTATGCTTGGCGGTAACGCTGAATACCTTGCCAAGACCGATATGGCAAGGCTTGGCTATGACGACCGCCTTATCTCCGAGGCTACAGGCTTTGCAGATACCGACGACGAACAAATCATCGAAGCAAGAGAGAAATTTTCCGAGCTTTACCAAAAGCATAAGGACGCAATCTCGGACGAGGCTCAACAGGTGCGTGAGTTGGGCGGCCTCTACATTATAGGAACTGAGCGCCACGAATCACGAAGAATTGACAACCAGCTCCGTGGACGAAGCGGCAGACAGGGCGACCCCGGCCGTTCAAGATTTTTCCTTTCGCTTGATGATGACCTTATGCGTCTTTTCGGCGGTGAGAGGATTGAAAGGCTGGTTACAACACTTCGTATCCCCGATGACGAGCCGATTGAACAGGCAATACTCACAAGCGTTATCGAAACATCGCAAAAAAAGGTCGAGGGCAAAAACTACGGCATAAGAAAATATGTCCTTCAATACGATGACGTTATGAATCAGCAGCGTAATATAATCTACGGGCAGAGGAACAAGGTTCTTAACGGCGAGGATATACACGATTCCATTATGCAGATGATTGATGAGATTGTGCACAACGCATTTTCCACATATGCTCAGGATGAATTTCCTGACAACTGGAATATGGCGGGTCTTATCGAATATCTTGAGAGAATGTTCTTTGCGCCTGATACTCTTGATTTTGAAACGCGCGATTATAACTATCTGAACCGCAAGGAGCTTATCCGGGAAGTGCTTGAAATGGCACACAAAGCCTACGAGGCTCAGGAAGAGCTTTTCGGTGAGGCAATGAGAGAGGTTGAGCGTGTTGTAATGCTCAGAGCGGTCGATGCGCGTTGGATGACGCATATTGACGATATGGATCAGCTCAAGAGCGGCATAAATTTGCGTGCCTACGGTCAGCACGATCCCGTTCAGGAATATAAATTTATCGGCTTTGATATGTTTGAGGAAATGGTGGCCGCAATACGTGAGGAAACGGTGAGAACGCTTTTCCACGTTCGTCCGCAAACTCAGATTGAGAGAAAAATGGTAGCAACGCCTACCACCGCATCACATGGCGACGGCTCTGATACTAAGCGACCTGAACGCAGAAGTTCAGATAAAATCGGTCGTAACGACCCGTGCCCCTGTGGAAGCGGGAAAAAATATAAAAACTGCTGTATGCAAAAGGATTGATTTTATGTTAGTTGAATACGATAATATACGCCTTGAGCTTGCTTCTCTGGAAAAACCCATTGAAGAGCTCGGCGTTGCACTTGATGTAACAAGTGCACTCAAAAAAATTGAAGAGCTTGAAAAAGACTCCCTTGCGCCTGATTTTTATAACGACGCAAAAAACAGCCAGAAGGTTCTTCGCCAGATAAAGGAGCTTAAGGCAAAGGTTGATAGTTTTGACGGTCTCAAAAGAGATTGGGAGGATACCTCTACCTTGGTTGAGCTTGCCATTATGGAAGACGACGACACTCTTCTTGAAGAAATCACAACAGGCTTCAACGCTCTTAACGAAAAGCTTGAATCAATGAAGCTTGAAACTCTTCTTTCAGGTCCTTATGACAAGAACAACGCAATTATCACGCTCCATGCAGGTGCAGGCGGAACAGAGGCGCAGGACTGGTGCCAGATGCTTTACAGAATGTATCAGATGTGGGCAGAAAAGAGAGATTACAAGGTTTCTGTTCTTGATATTTTAGACGGCGACGAAGCTGGTCTTAAAGGCGCAAGTATCCTTATAGAAGGCCTTAATGCATACGGCTTTGCAAAATGCGAAAAGGGTATTCACAGACTTGTGAGAATTTCTCCGTTTGATGCCGCAGGCAGAAGACATACCTCTTTTGCATCGGTTGAGGTTATGCCCGATATCGAAGACGATATTGAAATCAACATAAATCCCGATGACCTTCGCATTGATACTTACAGAGCAAGCGGTGCAGGTGGTCAGCACGTTAACAAAACAAGCTCTGCAATCCGTATAACACATATCCCGACAGGTGTTGTTGTTGCCTGCCAGAATGAGCGTAGCCAGTTCCAGAATAAAGATGCTGCGATGAAAATGCTTAAGGCAAAGCTTATGGAGCTTGCCGAAGCTGAACAAAAGGAAAGAATTGAAGACATCAAGGGTGTGCAAAAGGAAATTGCCTGGGGCAGCCAGATTCGCTCGTATGTATTCCATCCCTACACAATGGTTAAAGACCATCGTACAAACTTCGAGGTTGGTAACATCGGCTCCGTAATGGACGGCAATATCGACGGCTTTATAAATGATTACCTGAGAAAAGCAAGCCTGGGCCAGATAGAAACAAAATAATGCAAACCTAAGAGAGGAAGGTGTAATTCACCTTCCTCTTTTTGAATAATTTTTTCGACAAGTATAGACAAAAAAATACTTTTGTGTTAGACTAAAGTTGCTACACAATCTGAATAATAATTTTCTACTAAGGAAAAATACTTTGGTAAAAAGTGTTTTTCTCTATTACTCGTTCCTTGGTAGAGAGATTGTGTAGCAACAATTAGGGAATACACTTTTTCAGTGCGTTCTCTTGATCGGGGGCGCACTTTTTATGTTTCCCAAAATATGAATTGTAAATTTCGCGAAATTTACAATTCACTGTATGAATGCCATCTACAAAAAAATATTTAAACAAAGGAATGGAGAGATTTTTATGGAAGAAAAAAGAGAGTTAACTGAAAATCAAATCAAGGAAGTGGTTGTAAGTCACGAGAAAAAAGCTGAGGCAATGCTTAAAGACAAAGAAAAAACTAAAAAAACTGTAAGTCTAGCTATGGATATGGCAAGAAAAGCCGAGAATATCCCATTTATTGGCAAATATGTTGCAGATATTTTTGTTATGTGCGACTGCATTATAGACTACATAAAAGGTAATTATAAAAAAATTCTCATGAGAACGGTTATTACAATTTTAGCGGCAATTATATATATTGTTAATCCAGGGGATATATTGCCAGATATATTGCCTATCGTAGGGCATATGGATGACGCCGGAGTAATTGCTTTTGTGGTTAAAATTGTGCGCGATGACTTAAATGAGTATAAGGCGTGGAAAGCATCGAACTAATTGCAGCATATTAAACCATAAACACTTTTGTTGTATCACAGCTTATAGATTTCGCGAAATTTATAAGCTGTGATACGAATACTATTTAGAGAAAGGAGCTTGCATGATGGGAGCTAGTATCGAGGAATTACAAAAAGCAAAGGAGGACTCACAAAAAAATCAATCGTCTGTTTTAAAAAAACAGAGAAAGAAGAAAGGTCTTATTACTTCAGTTTTGAACAGCAAAAGAAATATTATTATTGTGGCAACATCTGTTGTGGTTTTAGCAATTTTACTTAGTTTAATTTTAAGCGGGCCTGGAAAACTCACTACTTTTTCTGAATCTTCCCTTAAGGAGTCATTTACCATAGACGAATTGTCTACAGTAGAATTTATTTATAATTCTATAGCAGAGGTTAAAACTACAGAAAACAAAAAAGATGTAGTTAAATACCATGTTGCTTATAATGGAACGGTAAAAGCAGGTTTTAATTTCAAAGATATAAAGGTTTCTAAAGATAATAAAAACAAAAAATATATTGTTGAAATTCCTGAAATGAAGATAAATTCAACTAACGTTAAAAGCGACATTGAATTTATTTTTACAAAAAATAAATACGAAACAGAAACCGTATATGCAGAAGCATACAGTGCCTGCATAAAAGATTTGGAATTAAAGGCAAAAGATAATACAACACTGTTAGAAATGGCAAAAACGAATGCAATCTCTACAATTAAAGCGCTTGTTAAGCCTTGGGAAGAAAATCTTCCCGAAGGATACTCGATTGAAGTGAGATAAGGGGGAATAGAAATGAGAAGAATTTTATCTGCAATATTATCACTACAATTATCTGTTTGCTTGCTCAGCTCCTGTTCCTCCAAAGACAAATCTCCCAGGGAGGAACAAATAAAAGCAATATGTGAGCTTGCCACTGTGGAATGCTATTATAATAACGTTTCAAAATCCACGCAACAAAAGGGAAAAGGCATAAAACATTGGGGTGAAAAAGAGCGTGATTTTTGGATTGAATACGAGGGCTATGCCAAAATTGGCATAGATATGAATTCGGTTGATATGAAAATCAACAAGAATGAGGTCATAGTTGCATTACCCGATGCGGAACTTCTTGATATAGGAATTCGAGAAAATACTTTAAAATCAGATTCTTTCATAATTGAAGACGATGCAATAATAAACAAAAACAAAATAACTGCACAATCACAACAAAAGGCTATCACAGAGGCTCAGGCAAAAATGGAAGAATCAATCTTAGAAAACAAGTCGCTTTTTGAACAGGCAGAAAAGGAAGCTAGGGAATTAATTTCGAATTACATAGGTAAAATGGGGAAAATATCTGGCAATGAATACAAAATCACTTGGAAAAAGGCTTAATTTCACACAAAGGGGGATTAGTTATGCAAAAAAATAAATGGATATCGTTTTTCCTATGTTTATTCTTGGGAACATTGGGAATTCACAAATTTTACGAGGGCAAAATCATTTTTGGAATTATATATCTTTGCACAGGCGGAATTTTTGGTATCGGTGTAATAGTAGACTTAATTCTCCTTATACTGAAACCCAATCCTTATTATCCGTAATAACAAAAGAGCTGAATGGTTAAACCGTTCAGCTCTTTTTTTATTTTTTAAATAACTTACTTTTCTCTATGTAGCTGTAAAGCACTGTTCCCAGCACTCCGCAGGAAAGCACCTCGCCTATGCCTACCGTCAGGCACAGATACCAGATTGCATCTCCAAGACCATAAACCGTTTTTAAAACAATCGGTATAATAGCTGTGTTTGCTAAAATCGGAAAAATCGGTGCAAGATACTTTTTCTTTCCGAGATAGTATGTACCAAGCGCACCCAAAAGCGTTGCAATTGAGCCAAATACAACGTCCCAGATAGCCGCCCCCGTGATCAGATTTGCAACTATGCACCCGACGAAAAGCCCCGGCACTGCTGAAAAGGTGAACGCGGGAAGCACTGTAAGCGCCTCGCTCAGCCTTAGTTGAATTGCACCGCTTGCAAGACCAAACAGGTTTGCCGCAAGCGTAAGCACCACATAAAGCGACGCAATAAGTGCTGCCTGTGTTAACATTCTTGTTTTCTTCATTAAAATCTCTCCCTAGTTTTGATTCGCAGAAAATCTGCAGTGAGGATGGTTTCGAACTCACTTTTTAATATATTATATCATTTTTTCGCCACGGTCAAGTATAAATACAAATCGTGCGTACTTTCCCTCTTCGCTTTCGGCGTAAATTTCGCCGCCATGGTTTGTAATTATTTTTTTCACAAGGTGAAGCCCAAGTCCCACACCTTTTTTGTCCATTCCCCTGCTTTTATCCGTCTTGTAAAAACGCTCCCAGATATGCTTTAAATCTTCTTTTGGAATTCCCTCTCCCGTATTTTCAACGGTAACCACGGATTTTTCGCCTTTGTCTTCTGTTTTTACGGTGATTTTCCCGTTTTCGTTTGTAAATTTTATGGCATTATCAATAAGATTTACAAGCACACGCTTTATCGAATCCTTGTCGGCGAATGCAATACAGCCGCCATCTTCAAGACTGAGTTCAACATTTATTTTTTTATCGGTAAGGCGTTTTTCGTAGGCAATCACCGATTCTGTAACCATTCTGTTCATATCGATATTTTCTTTGTTCAGAATGCTTTTCCCCTGCTCAAGGTGAGATGCCTCCAAAAGGTCATGCACAAGTCTGCTGAGTCTTTTTGTTTCGCTGAGCACTATTCCGAGGTACTTTTCGTGCTCGTTTTCGGGGATTGTTCCATCAACGATGCCCTCTACAAAACCGCTGATTATCGTCATCGGAGTTCTCAGCTCGTGCGATACGTCGGAGATAAAGTTACTTCGCATTGTGTCAAGCTCTTCAAGAGACTCTATCATCACGTTAAAGCTCTGCGCAAGCTGACCGATTTCGTCCTTTGATTTTATGTTAATTCTCTCTTTAAAATTACCCGATGCAATACTTCTTGCGGCGTTACGCATCTGCTTTATGGGCTTTGTAATCTGCCTTGTAAGGAATATGGATATAATAAATGCTAGAAGCCACGCCACCACCTGAGAGAAGAAAATAATCTTTAAAATACTTGCCCTGATATAGCTGATTTGCGGCATTGAGCGCATTGCAATCGCCGCACCGATAAATGTGCGATTTCCGCTTATTGCATCTATTCGCATAACGGGGGCAATGGCTACAATCGTTTGCTCGGTAAAGGTTTCGCCCTTGCCGTAAAGCTTTACGATGCGTTTTCCCTCGCTTACTCCGCTGATAAAGGCTTTATCAAGCTTATGAATATTTACCCCACTCAGTTTTTCGGGTGCGGCTAAAATTTCGCCCTCACTGTTCATAACAATAACTGTGCTGTCATCGGCAATAAACTCTATACCCATCTTAAACATCTGCCACGATTTTTGGTCTGTGGGGGCATCATTCATCTGCTCGCACAGTTTTGCAATATGCGTTGCATCCTGCAAAATATCGTCTCTTTGCGTTGTGGCAAAATACTCACCTATAAGCACAAAGGTTGTGGGCATAATAATCGCAATAACAGTTATTGCAATAATCAACTGCAAAGAAAATATTTTCGAAAAAAGTGATTTTCGCACTCTACTTCACCTCAAATTTGTATCCTACGCTCCACACAGTTTTAAGCTGCCAGTTCTCGTCGTACCCCTCAATCTTTTCGCGAAGCCTCTTTACGTGCACGTCCACCGTTCTCGAGTCGCCGTAATAATCAAAGCCCCACACATCCTCAAGAAGCTGTTCACGTGTGAACACTCTGTTTGGATGCGATGCAAGATAATACAGAAGTTCAAGCTCCTTTGGCGGAATATCCATACTTTTTCCGCCTATGATAAGCTCGTAGTTAGTCAGATTTATTGTAAGGTTATTAAGCTCCACAATTTTTTCTGCCTTTCTTTCATCCTGCTCACCTGTTCTTCGGAGAATGGCTTTAACACGGGCAACAAGCTCCTTGCCCTCAAACGGTTTTACGATATAATCATCAGCACCAAGCTCAAAACACAACACCTTGTCAAAGGTTTCGCCTTTTGCCGTCAGCATAACGATGGGCAATTTACTTTCTGCACGGATTTCGCGACAAACCGTTACTCCATCCTTCTTGGGCATCATTATGTCAAGAATCGCAAGGTCAATGCCCCCTGCGCGAAAAATCTCAAGAGCTTTTTCGCCATTAAGGCACACAACCGTTTCAAACCCCTCTTTTTCAAGATAGAGCCTCACAAGTTCGCATATATTGGCGTCGTCATCAGCTATCAGTATACGATAGGTATTTTTCATAAAATCCACCTCTTGTCTTATTGTATCACACAAAAAAATAATTTTCCACTTTTTATTATAGTTTTTTGGTGTTTGGATTTTATGTACTAAGTATGAACAATCGGTAAATTTTGCTTTTCCCTATTATTTACAAAAAGGTATTGTTAATTTCTTTTTTTGTGATATAATAAAATAAAAAAATGTATTTTGGGTGATTTTAATGAAATTAGGTATAGTTGGTCTTCCAAACGTTGGAAAGAGCACACTTTTTAATGCAATAACAAAAGCGGGTGCAGAAAGTGCAAACTACCCGTTTTGTACGATAGAGCCAAACGTTGGCGTTGTGGCAGTTCCTGATGAGAGGCTTAATGTTCTTGCCGAGATGTACAATCCCGACAAGGTTACGCCCGCAATCGTTGAATTTGTTGACATTGCAGGCCTTGTTCGTGGTGCCAGCCGTGGCGAAGGTCTTGGAAATAAGTTCCTTTCGCACATCCGTGAGGTTGACGCAATTGTGCACGTTGTCCGCTGCTTTGAGGATACAAACATTGTTCACGTTGACGGAAGTGTTGACCCCAAGCGTGATATTGAAACGATAAATCTTGAGCTTATTTTTGCCGATCTGGAAAGTGTGGACAAGCGTATCGACAGAACGATGAAAATGATGAAATCGGGCGACAAGAAGTATCAGGCGGAGCTTGAGCTTTGGAAACGCTTTAAAGAGGTGCTTGAGAGCGGTATGCCCGCACGCACTGTTGATATCACTGACGACGAGAGAGTTATTGTAAACGAGATTTCACTCCTTACAATGAAGCCCGTTTTGTATGCTGCAAACGTTGCAGAGGACGACTTCAGCAAAGGAATTGAAAACAACGAATTCTTAAAGCAAGTTGAAGAAATTGCAAAGGCAGAGGGCGCGGAGGTTCTTCCCATTTCGGCACATATTGAGGAAGAGATAAGCTCTCTTGACGACGAAGAAAAGCAGATGTTTTTGGAAGAAATCGGTCTCAGCGAGTCAGGTCTTGACCGCCTTGTAAAGAAAAGCTACAAGCTTTTGGGACTTATCAGCTATCTTACTGCAGGCACACCTGAAGTACGTGCCTGGACTATTACCGAAGGAACAAAGGCTCCTCAGGCGGCAGGTAAAATACATACCGACTTTGAGAAGGGCTTTATCCGTGCAGAGGTTGTCGCTTACCACGACCTTATCGAATGCGGTTCGCATGCCGCTGCAAAAGAAAAAGGCCTTGTTCGCAGCGAAGGCAAGGAATATGTTATGCACGATGGTGATATTGTATTGTTCAGATTTAACGTGTAATTGAGGTGATTGGGTGCAAAAAAGAATATTTTGCGTTATTCTTGCCGTTTTGGTTTCTATAACAGCGTTTATTCCGTTTGCAGAGGCAGACTGTACGCTCTATGCATCTGACGGGCGTACGCTCACCGTTTCGGACGAGAGGGTTGAGGCATTTAAAAAAGTTGGCTGGTACGAAACTCCCGAGGAAGCCCAGCTTATAACCATGTATGCCACAGACGGCCGTACCATAAGCATTGCCGCTTTTCATCGTGAGGCTTTTGAAAAGGTTGGCTGGTACAACACGATTGAAGAAGTTACTTACACTATGTATAGTGAGGACGGGCGTTCTCTCAGGGTGTTTAAGGACGAGGGCGAACTTTACAGACAAGTCGGCTGGTTTTACAATATTGAAGATGTTTCGGTAAAAATGTACGACGCAGACGGGAATGAGCATCTTGTTTTCAACGCAAACATAGAGGAAGCCAAGAAAAACGGACTTACTCCCTACCGCTTTGAAGTTCAGCAGCTGATGTTTGCGGCAGACGGACGTATTATCTATGTTCCATTTGAGCTTGCCGAAGCTTACGAAAAGGTTGGCTGGTACAGAGGCGGAGGAAAGCTTGATCCAACACGCCCGATGGTCGCACTGACGTTTGACGACGGCCCCGGCAAATACACTGACAGAGTTCTTTCCTGTCTTGAAAAATATGGCGTGCGTGCAACATTCTTCGTTCAGGGAAAAAATGTTGCGGGTTATAAAAACACGCTTAAGCGCGCTGTAGAGCTTGGGTGCGAAATCGGAAATCACACATACAGCCACGTAAAGCTGACTGCATCAAGTGGTCAGACAATCGCAAGCCAGATTTCAAACACAAATACGGCGGTATATAACGCAACAGGTGTTTATCCAAAGCTTTACCGTCCGCCGTACGGAGCATATAACTCAAGCGTTTTATCACGCATCGCAATGCCTGCGATTATGTGGTCAGTTGACACGCTCGACTGGAAGACGAGAAACGCCGCAAAAACACTTGCAAGCGTTCAAAAAAGCACAACCGACGGTGCTATAATACTTATGCACGATATTCACTCGCCCACTGCAGATGCAGTAGAAACCGTTGTTCCCTATCTTCTGATGCAGGGATATCAGCTGGTAACTGTGAGCGAGCTGATCGAAGCACGTCAGGGAAGCATCGTAAACGGCAGAGTATACAACAAGGTAAAACCAGTATACTAAGAATAAAAACCTTCTTTACAGGCAAGAATTTCTGTAAAGGAGGTTTTTTTATGGACTTTAATTCTTCTATATTAAGCGTAACGGCGCGTGAAATTCTTGACTCCAGAGGAAATCCTACACTTGAGGTAGAGGTTATTCTTTCTGACGGATGTTTCGGGCGAAGCAGCGTGCCATCAGGCGCATCAACAGGCGCTTTTGAAGCATGCGAGCTGAGAGACGGTGATTCCGCGCGTTATATGGGACGTGGGGTACTTCGTGCAGTAGAAAACGTTAACAGCGTTGTTGCACCTGCTCTCATCGGAATGAATGCACTCGACCAGCGTATTATTGACAGTGCGCTGTGTTCTCTTGATGGCACAAGCAACAAATCTTCACTCGGCGCAAATGCAACGCTTGGTGTGTCGCTTGCCGTTATGAAAGCGGCGGCAATGCACTCGGGCCTTAGTCTTTACCGCTATATAGGAGGCACAAACGGATGCACACTCCCCGTACCGATGATGAATATTATTAACGGCGGAAAGCATGCCGACAACTCAATTTGCTGTCAGGAATTTATGATAATGCCTTTTGGCGCAAGCTCTTTCCGCGAGGGTCTAAGGTGGTGCAGCGAGGTTTTCCACACTCTTAAGTCAATTTTAAAGGACAAAAACCTTTCCACTGCAGTGGGCGACGAGGGTGGCTTTGCACCAAATCTTGATTCGGACGAAGCGGCACTTGAGCTTATGTGCACTGCCGTCGAAAAGGCAGGCTACAAGCTTTACGATGATTTTAAATTTGCACTCGACCCCGCCTCAACCGAAATGTTTGAAGAAGCAAAAAAGCAATCTCACGAGGGAAGCTATTCCTTTTGGAAGCGTGGCGAAATTCTGAGTCGGAGCGATATGATTTCTCTTTGGGAAAATTGGGCAAATAAATATCCCATCTTCTCTATCGAAGACGCAATGGCAGAGGAGGATTGGGACGGCTGGAGAGAGCTTACACAAAAGCTTGGAAGTAAAGTTCAGCTTGTGGGCGACGACCTTTTTGTTACCAATACCGAAAGACTTAAAAAGGGCATTGAAAGTAAATGTGCCAATGCAATTCTTTTAAAGCCCAATCAGATAGGCACTCTTACCGAAACGCTTGATGCTATTGAATTGGCGAAAAGAAACGGCTACAACTCCATCGTTTCCCACCGAAGCGGTGAAACGGAGGACACCACCATCGCAGATATTGCCGTCGGAACAAATGCAGGGCAGATTAAAACGGGAGCACCGTCAAGAACAGACAGAGTATGTAAGTACAATCAGCTTATCCGTATTGAAGAGGAGCTTGGCGAAAGGGCACTCTACGGCATAAGGGGATGACAATGTCATCCCCTCGCAAGCAAAGTTTTGATATTCAAAACATTTACTTGCGAAAAAAGGGCTTTCGCTCGCGCACCGCTCACCGCGGTAGCCCTTGTAAGGTGTTAAAATCGATGTACACGCCCCCGATTTTAACCGTTTTTATTGTTAAGGGGATTCCCCTTAACAATCCCCAAGATGCAGCTTCCTATACAATAAAAATACGGTGGCTCTGTGAGCCATCGTATTTTTACTTGCGCAAATGCGGATATTATAGTATAATCAAGTCAATATGGAGGGATTCTATGAACAAAAGAGTTTGCGATTCATATACAGAGCAGGTGCACGTACTTACGCTTTCAAACATTAACGGGCACAACAATTTGTTTGGTGGGCAGCTGCTTTCGTGGATTGACGAAATTGCCGCAGTTGTTGCAAGAAGGCACAGCGGGCATAATGTTGTTACGGCGGCTATTGACCGCCTTGAATTTAAAAAACCTGCAAAACCAAACGATACCGTTGTACTTCACGGACATATCACCTATGCCGGCACAACATCGATGGAAGTCAAGGTAAACAGTTATGTAGAAAAACTCGACGGTTCGCGTATTTTAATTAACGAGGCATACATTGTTATGGTTGCGGTTGATGAAAACGACAGGCCGACAAAAGTCCCCGGTCTTATAGTTGAAACCGATAAAGAGCGTGAAGAGTGGGCATCCGCCGAGCTTAGAAGAA
>JAZRPN010000005.1:0-6730 GCA_045649225.1 Clostridia bacterium
GATTGTTCCTTGCTCGCCAAGTCTTGCAAGCTCTGCTCTTGAAAGAACATCGATATCAATTATAGCGGAGCCTGTTTTTTCTGCAACTTCTTTTGCAGCCTCGGGATAATCGCCGTGAGTATCGTCAAGCACGCCCCTGTACCATGTGGGTCTTGCAAGCTGAGTAAGAAGCACCGGTTCAACGCCTTTTGCCTTAGCTGCTTCCATCATCTGTGTAAGAAGTATTTTATACTCCTCTAAGCTTGCGCCATACCACTCATTTGTCTTCATATCGTTGTGGCCGAGCATGATGAACAGATAGTCGCCGGGCTTTGAATTGTCAAGCACGTACTTAAGGCTGTCCTCGTCAAGAGCATATTTAGCTGAACGACCTGCGATTCCTCGGCTGTTGTCAACCGTTACGTTGTCATTAAATATCTTGTAAAGGTACTGACCCCAACCTCTAAGATTGCTGCTCTCAGCATAGGTCGCTGCTATTGAGTCGCCAATAACAAAGATTGTGGGATTTTCACTTTCTACATAGTTATCTGTTTTCGGCAGTGTAAGTGGCGACATTTTGCCATCTTCCCAAACAAATACCCTGTATGTTTCGCCTGCGTTTATTGGCTGATTAAACACTGCCTTACCGCTGGCGTTCGTTCCTTTTTTGATTGTTTTAAGAGTACCGTTTGATGCATATACCGCAAGATACAATTCTGCAACTTCAGGTGAGTGGGCCGTGTAGCCTACGCTTTCTATAACAGAATTGTTGATTGGACGGTAAATTCTGTTGTTGGATGAATCCTTCATATATACAGAGTCAATCTCGTATTTTGTTCTGTCTTTTACTGTAAGCGTGAAGTCTCTTGTTGCTACGGCATCATTAAGGGTGCAGGTTGCCGTCAAAACAACTGTTGACGTTCCATATCCAAAAGGTGCCTTATAACGTGCTATAAGCGGATTATTCGGGTCAATCTCAAAATAGTTTTTATCAAAGCTCCACTTCACGAGCTTGCTTTCCTCCTCTTCAAAGAGAAGGTCGGAGGATATAACCTGAGCATCATCAATGTACGGAATTCTAAGGTAACCTACCGTTCTTTCAGCCATTTCCTGATCTGTTCCAAGTGATTCATACGCAAGGAAGTTATCAAACACAGGAGCGTGGTCGTTATACACACAGAAACGACTGGTGCGCACCTTGGTAGCTACAGGAATATTTGATTCAAGCTTATATCTGCAACTGTAACCGCCGTTTGCAGCCTTTGCGTATACCGGCAGACCATTGATATAGAATGTGTAGTAAAGCTCATCAAGGTCAAAATAAACCATTACTCTGTTCCATTTGCCATCTGTGTACATTGGTGAAAGCTGAGTAAGATTTGCACTGTAATCACTTGATGAGAAGTAGTGCGCAATATCAATCGACATTTTGGGAACCATTTTGTTTGTGTTCTCGCTTTCAACTGAGGTTGTAGTTCCATCAAAGTAAAGCTCTCTTGTCTTAGTTCCCGTTCCGCTTCTTACAACACCACCGTTTCTGATATGAAACTCGTTGCTGTCAATCGTGATATCAAAGCCTTCCTCACCGCAGAACATATTTGTATTGGAGGGATAGGCAAAGTCGAACTGAATTGCATAGCTTCCCACGCCCTCACTTGGTGCAGGAATAGTAAAACTTGACGCATCTGCATTGGTTGCTATGTTAGTTATCTGTTTGTTGTTATCTGCATAGAACCACTGAGCCTGATCTGTACCTCGCACAGTTGCGGTAAGCACTCCATTTGATACAGAGCTCTTTTTAATCCAGAACAGTGCAGAATTTCTTGAAGAGCACGTTGATGCTAAGTAGTACCCGTCAACAAAATCTATCACCTTATATGTTGTATTTCCCCATTTGACAGTATTTGCTGATGCCTGCAAAGCTGCATACTGAGCCTCTGTTGCACGTGCCATAACTACATTTGGCTTTGCCTCCATAACACGGTTGCTTGTTTCGAGCGCGTCGGTTATTTCGTCGCCAGCAACAGTGTAGTAAACGTTATCTATAGAATCGGTATCTTCGACTTTGCTAAAACCCATAGCTGTTGTAACTCTGGTGCCTTCGGTGATAGATGCATCGTCAAAGTTCTGCCCAAAGTACTTTGTTGCACCTGCGATATCGGTAACATCAAGCCCCTCAACAACGTGGTTTACATAGTATCCCTTAAAGTTATCAAAGAAAGGCTCACGGTCTGCATAAAGGCAAAGACGCTCTGTACGAATTGTTACAGTCGGCACGCCGGTGCTTGATGCAGGGCGGTTAACCTTACAGCTGTATCCGCTTGCTGTTTTGAAGTATACGGGCTTTCCGTCATAGTAGAAGGTGTACTGATTCTTCATCAGGTCAAATTTGAGCATTATCTTGTGCCATACTCCGCCCTCTGACATAGCTACCTCTTCAAGATAGGTGCCGGCATTTGCACTTGGGACAAAATAGGGCGTGCTGCTTTCTGCTCCCTTTGCTACCCACGCATGCATATTGCCGCTTTTTGACTCCGACGTTGTTTCACCCGTAGCAAATGTTGGTGCAGACGCACATTTAATACCCGCTGCATTCACATAATACTGCATTGCGTCAATGTAGAACATAAATCCTTCTTCAGAGCCCCACGCAGTGTTATTTTCGGGATATGTGAAATCAAACTGATATGCAAGCTGACTTAAAACACCGCTGCTCGACGGCTTTGGGAGGTCAAATTCTGCGTTTGCAGAAGCACCACCCTCATAAACGGCTTTAATCGTCTTGTCATCATTCATATAGAACCAATAACCGTAGTTTGACCTTTCTTCAGGCGATGTAAGTGAGCCGTTTGCCACATCTGCCTTTTTGATCCAAAAAAGCTTGGTTGAGCCGTTACTCGCAAGAACATAAGCCTCATCCGCAGTATCAGTATCGCCATCAAAGTCGTAGTTTAAAACCTTATACGATGTTGCACTGATTTTAACTGACTCTGTCGAAGCATCAAAAAGCGCTTTCATCTCGCTTGAAACGTGAATCATCGTAAGATGAGGCTTAACCCTCATAACCTTGTTTGCTGTACCAACGGGGTCATTGCCCACAACAAATGTTGCATCTATAAGATGACTTGCCGCAGTGCTGTGCGTTATTTTGCTAAAACCTGACAATGCTGTCGTAAGAACATTTCCTACATTCATACCTGCTCCGTCAAAATTCTGAGTAAAGAACTCGACGCCACCAATTTCGGTAATATCAAGCCCATCGTTTGATGCCATTGCAGGTACTGTTGCCATTGACAAAAGCATTGCCAAAGACAAAAGTATGCCTAATACTTTCTTCATTTTTAACATCCCTTTTTTAGTTACATCTATATATTAATCAATGCTTATAACATTCTTTTCTTTTTGAGCCTCAAGGTTTTGTGCGTGGATGTATTCGCCGAAATAGAGATTGTGGTCAAAGTAGCTTTCAATCTCACTTTCAAACTTACCTGACTCTATTCTTGCCTTTTGCATAAGCTCCATACCAAGCTCAATTTCGCCCCTTGCCTTTGCCGCCATCCAGTCAGCAATAAGGTCGCAGAAGTCAGCGTGATAGCGGAGAATTCTCATAGACTCGCTATGCACCTGCGCATCATTGTCAAGATGCTCTTCGATAAGCTTGCGGCCCTCTTTTGTAATTTCACGGATGCTTTCGATTTTTTCAGCTCTGTCAAGGTCGTAGTACATATTTTCTCTCTTCTCCGCTTCATCACGTGAGAAGTAGTCAAACGGCATTGCATCGTGAAGCTTTTTAAGGTAATCACGGAAAAGCTTCCAATCGCTTCCAAAAGCATGTGAGAAGTAGTCTTCTTCTATTTCCTCGTAAGTAAGAGAAGTATCAAAAAGCGTACGTGCAAAGGAGTAGAACGAAAGACCCGTCGGGAAGAATGGCCTTTGCGTACCGCAAGCTATTATTCCGTCAACGTCGTTTTCTTTATAACGCTTTACATCGCAGTTTAAAAGTTCTGCCTGCATACGGTCTGACAAGTCATAACACTGATGGCGCCAGAAATGATACTCAAACCCAACATTTGAGCCTTTCCATACCTTTTTCCACTCTTCAAAGTAGTCAAAGCTTGCACCGATGCTTTTCGGGAACTCGTTCTTATTGCGGCTATATGGCTTAAGCTCGGTTCTTTCTCTGTCTTTGTCCATTGAGTAGGCAAAGCTTCTGAAAATCGGGGCAAAGAGCATTGTAAATCTCTTTGAATTTTTCAGTGTTTCTTCAAGCGGTGCCCAGGTGGTATCAACATAAGAGATAAACACAATTCTCATATCACTACCAACCTCGGTAAGCTTTTCATCAATCTCGTTAAGAAGCATTATGTACCAGTCAGACGGTGTCTTCTTCTGACAGTTTTCACATTCACAGTGATTGTTGGCACCGTCGGCAAGCCACACGTGAAGATAATCAATATTTGCGTATTTCTTTGAAAATTCTGCAATATAGTCCGCAACCTTTTGCCTTGCCTCTTTGTTTGACATACAGAAGTTCGTAACTTCAGGACTGTCTTTGTAGAATTTCCTCTCCCCGCCTATCTGGGCAAGGTACTGCTTGATTTCCGGCGGAATATCTTCAGCCTTGGTCTTTGCAGTAGAGTTAATTCCAAGCGGAAGATAGTTAAAGCCGTGTCCTATGTCGTGGAACTGTATTCCTCTTTTTGCAATTTCAGTCTCACACTGTCTCTTCCACTGCTTAACCTGTGTGGTAGATATATTGCCTGCAGGACGGTTTTCGTTATTAAATGCGTGAGTATAGTAGCGCTTGTAAAAATGAACGGGAGATACAAACTGGCTCATATACACATTCATACCAAGTTTGGGCACAAGGTCGATAGCGTCAACCAAACATCTCTGGAACTGTGCACCCTCACTGCACCAGCCTCTGTATCTGCACGATGGCTTAAAGCGGTATTTAACGGGTTTTATATCCTGCATAGGGATATACTCACCCTCAACACCGGGCAGAAGCCATCTGCAGCCGTTCTGCCTTAAGTATTCATACACTGCAAGAAGCACTGAGCGTGAATTATCACCTGCGATTATGCCGCCCCCTTCACTGCAGTCCATATACAAGATATCATCAAGCTCGACGTCCTCTGCGTCCGACACATCGAGCCCGAAATTCTGCATAAGGCCAAGCCTGAAACCATCTGTGGCATCGGGATTAAAAGCAATTCTGATATCACCACATTCAGGCATCATCATTCTTAGATATTTTTTCAATTCCTCTGCAGCAAAGTCCACAACGCTGTCAGATATCACCTTGTTAATCGTATACATAAATGTTCTCCCGTTTATTATAATATCTTTTCCATTCCTATTTTTTGCGGTTTAAGTCCCATTTTTTCGTAGAACCTAAGCGCACCCTCGTTACAGGCCCACACATTTAGTGTTACGTTATAAAACCCTTGTGTCTTCGCAAAGTCAAGAACATATTCATAAAGTGCTTTGCCGATGCTTTTTCCCCTGCACGCTTCATCCACGCACAAGTCGTCTATGTAAAGGGTTTTTACGTCTGTCAGGATATTGTTATCTTTGTGTTGCTGATACACACAAAAAGCATATCCTACAACCTCATTTTCGTCTATAGCTAAAAAGATGGGGCTTGTATCGTCTGCTATAATACCGAGAAGTTCCTCGTCAGTATATTTCTTGGTACCGCTTTTGAATATATCGGGTCTGCCGTTGTGATGCACCATCAGGACCTGACAAAGAAGACGGTTTATAGCAGTTATATCCTCGCTTGACGCTCGTCTTATAATCATAATCAATAATTTTTGCTGTTTAATTCAAAGTAGCTCTGAGGATGCGCACAGGTCGGGCACATCTGGGGAGCTTTTGTACCAACAACGATATGTCCGCAGTTTCTGCATTCCCAAACACAAACTTCGCTCTTTTCAAACACTTCCTGAGCCTCAACATTCTTAAGAAGTGCACGGTATCTTTCCTCGTGGTGCTTTTCAATAGCAGCAACCAAGCGGAATTTCGCAGCAAGCTCTGTAAAGCCTTCTTCCTCTGCAGTTTTAACAAAGCCCTCGTACATATCGGTCCATTCGTAGTTTTCGCCGTTTGCCGCTTCAAGAAGATTTTCTGCAGTATTTCCAATACCCTCAAGTTCCTTGAACCACATTTTTGCGTGTTCTTTCTCGTTATCTGCTGTCTTCAGGAAAAGTGCAGCAATCTGCTCAAAACCTTCTTTTTTTGCTTTTGATGCGAAATATGTATACTTATTTCTTGCCTGAGATTCGCCAGCAAAAGCTGCCTCCAGATTCTTTTCTGTTTGTGTTCCTGCGTATTTGTTCATTTTTGTTTCCTCCTAAATATATTAAAATTTTTCAATAAAAAGCTTTATAATTTCGGCCGAGTTATGTGCCGCCTTTTTCGCGAATGTGGGATAATCAAGCACTGCCTCATCATTTCCACCGTCGGATATTGTACGTAAAACAACGTATTTTACATTATTTACGTAGCAGACATGCCCTACCGACGCCCCCTCCATCTCGCAAGCGACTGCAGAAAAGTTATCGATTATGTAATCCTTTTTCTCCTTACTTGCAACAAACTGATCGCCCGATGCGATTACACCGGTTTCACAGTGAAAACCAAGGGCAATGGCACATTCCTTAAGGAGAAGAACTGCCCTTTCATCGCACGGAATGTTGACAATGTTTATTCCCGATATAAGACCTACAGGGTCTCCGAGGGGCGA
>JAZRPN010000006.1:0-9039 GCA_045649225.1 Clostridia bacterium
TGGTAGAGTTGCAAATCTTGCAGAAGGCGCCCGTGAAGGCGGCCTTAAGTTCTAAGAAAAGGAGGGAAACTTATGTCAGAGCGTATTGACGCATCAACACTTGATATTAAAGAAAAGGTTGTTCATATCAGCCGTGTAGCAAAGGTTGTTAAAGGTGGTCGTACATTCCGTTTCAGCGCTCTTGTTGTTGTAGGTGACGAAAACGGCAAGGTTGGTTTCGGTCTTGGTAAGGCAGCCGAAGTTCCCGATGCTATAAGAAAGGGTATTGAAGACGCTAAGAAGAACATGGTTTCTGTTCCTTTGGTGGATTCTACAATTCCCCACGAAATCATTGGTGAGTTCGGTGCAGGAAGAGTTCTTCTTATGCCGGCTAAAGAAGGTACAGGTATCATCGCAGGCGGTGCTGTTCGTGCAGTAGTTGAGCTTGCAGGTATCAAGAACATCAGAACTAAGTGCCTTCGTTCCAACAATCCCAGAAATGTAGTACGTGCTACAATCGAAGGTCTTGCATCTCTTAAGAGTGCCGAGGAGGTTGCTCGTTTGAGAGGTAAGGCTGTAGAAGAACTGTAAGGGGGAGTAAAAAATGGCAAAGCTTAAAATAACCCTTGTAAAAAGCGTTATAGGTTCTAAAGAGGACCAGATTGCTACTGTTAAAGCTCTCGGTCTTAAGAAGATTCGCGACGTTAAGGAGCAAGAGGATAATCCCCAGATCAGAGGGATGGTTAACAAGGTAAGACATCTTGTTAAAGTAGAAGAAATCTAATTCAAGGAGGTGTAGCAATATGAAACTTTATGAGCTTAGTCCCGCACCGGGTAGCAAGACCGAAGCTAAGAGAAAAGGTAGAGGTCATGGTACAGGTAACGGTAAGACAGCAGGTCGCGGTCATAAGGGCCAGAACGCACGTAGCGGCGGCGGCGTAAGACCGGGATTCGAAGGTGGACAGATGCCTATCTACAGACGTTTGCCCAAGAGAGGTTTCACAAATATATTTGCTAACAAATATACAGAAATTAACGTTTCTGAACTCAATAAATTTGAGGACGGCACAGTTGTAGATGCTACTCTTTTAAAGGAAGCTGGAATTATTTCCAAAATCCAGGACGGAGTTGTAGTTCTCGGCCGTGGCGAACTCAATAAAAAGGTTACAGTTAAGGCTGCACGCGTAACAAAGGGTGCAGCACAGAAGATTGAAGCCGCTGGCGGCAAGGTGGAGGTGATCTAAAATGCTGCAAACTTTACGTAATGCATGGAAGATCCCGGATTTAAGAAAAAAATTCATCTTTACACTACTTCTTATCGTAGTGTTCCGCTTTGGTAGCGTAATCCCTGTTCCGTGGATTGACAAGGCTGTTCTTCAGACTTGGCTTTCAGGTTCTCAGGGAAGCACACTTTTCGATTTGCTTGATACATTCTCAGGTGGATCGTTCTCACAGGCAACAATCTTTGCAATGTCTATCACACCTTACATCAACAGCTCAATTATTATGCAGCTTTTGTGTGTAGCAATCCCTGCTCTTGAAAGATGGAGCAAGGAAGGTGAAGAAGGCAGAAAGAAAATCACAAAGCTTACAAGATATCTTACAGTTGTTTTGGCAGCTATCCAGTCTTATGGATTGTATGTAACTCTTCATAACCAGGGTGCTATCATGGCAGTTGAAGGTGTTCCCGGCTTTTTGGTTGGACTTACAATCATTCTTTCATTCACCGCAGGTACAGCTTTCCTTATGTGGCTCGGTGAAGCAATCACAGGAAAGGGTATTGGCAACGGTATCTCAATGTTAATCTTTGCAGGTATCGTAAGCAGCATTCCTGTTATGCTGAAGAATGCATGGATGAGCTTTATTCCCACAGGTCGCTGGTATATGCTTATTGCACTTCTTATTTATTCAATTGCTTCAGTAATGTTTGTTATTCTTATCAACGAAGCTGAACGTAGAATTCCTGTGCAGTATGCTAAGCGTGTTGTAGGAAGAAAGATGTATGGCGGACAGAGTTCCAACATTCCGATTAAGGTTGCAATGGCTGGTGTTATTCCGATTATCTTTGCGATGTCGATTATGACATTCCCCGGCACTCTTGCTCAGCTTTTCGGTAAGCAGGATGGAATTCTTGTTAAGATTACTCAGTTCATCACAACCGGTGCAGTTTACCCGATATTGTACTTCTTGCTCATTGTTGGTTTTACTTATTTCTATACTTCGATTACATTCAATCCTATAGAAGTTTCCAACAACATCAAGAATAACAATGGTATGATTCCCGGTATTCGCCCCGGCAGACCTACGACAGAGTATATCTCTAAGGTTCTTGGCAGAATTACACTTATCGGTGCAATTTTCCTTGGAATCATCGCAGTACTGCCCATCGTTTTGACACAGGTTCTTTCAAGCACTGGACTTCTTCCGGCTGACCTTTCAGCACTTTCACTTACAGGTACGAGCCTTCTCATCGTAGTAGGTGTTGCACTTGAAACAACTCGTGAAGTTGAAAGTCAGATGATTATGCGTCATTACAAGGGATTCCTTGAATAAGCATAATCGGTGAAGTAGACGTTTGTTTGTATCCTGAAAGAAGGGAAATTATGAAATTGACAATTATGGGCCCCCCCGGAAGCGGTAAGGGTACTCAGGCTGAAAGGCTGAGCGACATCCTTGGCGTTGCACATATATCTACGGGGGCAATAATAAGAAATGCTATCAGAGAAAAAACTCCCCTGGGAGCTGAGGCAGAAGGTTATATAGCAAGGGGACAGCTTGTTCCCGACGCGCTTGTAATCGACATGGTTTCAAAAAGGCTTGAAGATGCGGATTGTGAAAATGGCTATTTGTTAGACGGCTTTCCCCGCACTCTTGTTCAGGCACAAACAATGGATGAAATGGGCATCGGCCTTGACGGTGTAATAAATCTCGCTGTAAGCGATGATGAAATTGTAACCAGACTTGGCGGAAGACGTGAATGTAAGGACTGTGCAGCACCATATCACATAAAGTTTAACCCTCCTGAAAAGGAAGGTAAATGTGATAAGTGCGGTGGGGAATTAATAGTTCGCTCGGATGATGTTCCTGAGACTATTCGCAAAAGACTCAGTGTCTATCACGAACAGACAGAGCCGCTGATAGACTTCTATAAGAAAAAGGGCTTGCTTAAAAATATTGCAGGCGCTAACACAATAGAAGAAACTACAGAGGCTGTGCTTGATGTTTTGGGAGTAGACGCTCAATGATAGTTATTAAAACAAAACAAGAAATAGAAATAATGAAAGAAGCGGGAAAAATCGTAAGTGAGGCCCTGAAGTTAGCGGGTGAGTCCGTTAAAGTGGGGATGACTACGGCTCAGCTTAATGAGATAATTGAAAAATCAATTATCGATTGCGGTGCGACACCGTCGTTTAAAAACTACAACGGTTTTCCTGCTGCAAGCTGCATATCACCTAACAGTGTTGTCGTTCACGGAATACCCTCAGATAAGGTTATCTTAAATGACGGCGACATTGTAAGTGTGGATGTGGGTGCTTTCTATAAGGGGTATCACGCAGACGCTGCGAGAACCCTACCCGTAGGAAATATTTCATCGGAAGCTCAGAGGCTCATTGATGTAACGAAAGAATGTTTCTTCAAAGGTGCAGAACTTGCTGTGCCGGGTAACAGAGTCGGAGACATTGGCTTTGCAGTACAAAGCCATGCCGAACAAAACGGATACGGTGTAGTTCGTGAGCTTGTCGGCCACGGAGTCGGCAAAAATCTTCACGAATCGCCCGATATCCCAAACTTCGGAAGAAGCGGGCGAGGCATTCGCCTTGTTTCAGGGATGGTAATTGCCATCGAGCCGATGATTAACGAAGGTACGGAGGCAGTTGACTTTAACCGCCTTGACGGCTGGACTGTTACTACGAGGGATGGCAAGCTGTCGGCACACTATGAAAATACTTTGGCTATAACGGAAAACGGTCCTGTTTTCCTCACACTGTAGGTGAAGATATGAATTGTGGTGCAATAGTTAAATCTCTTGCCGGTCATGATAAGGACGAATTTTTTGTGGTGATTTCCACAGACAGCGAATTTGCCTTTATCGTGGACGGTAAGAACAAAACGCTTGCTAAACCCAAAAAGAAGAAACGTAAGCATCTTGAAGAAACGGGTAAATATGCGGACCTTTGTGCATATAGTCCACTTTACGATGCGCATATCAGAAAAGAGCTAAAAAGCTTATTAAAATAAGGAGGTTGTAGCCTTGGCTAAAGAAGACGTATTGGAACTTGAAGGTACAGTGCTCGAGGCACTGCCAAATGCAATGTTTCAGGTGGAACTTGAAAATGGGCATCAGATTCTTGCTCATATATCAGGTAAGTTAAGGATGAACTTTATAAGAATTCTACCCGGCGACAAGGTTACTGTGGAACTTTCTCCATACGACCTCACTCGCGGAAGAATTACTTGGCGAGCAAAATAAGATTATAGGGAGGTATTTCAAATGAAGGTAAGACCCTCAGTTAAACCTATGTGCGAAAAGTGCAAAATTATTAAAAGAAAAGGCAAAATTATGGTGATTTGTGAAAATCCCAAACATAAGCAGAAACAGGGCTGATTTTTTAAGTCAGTTTCGGGCGCGGCTGAAATCATAATAATGATTGCCCAAAACGCATAATCAATTACCCTAATCCAATAAAAGTAAGTTAAAAATTTTTGGAGGTGTACTAGCAGATGGCGAGAATAGCCGGTGTTGACCTGCCCCGTGAAAAGAGAGTTCAGATTGGACTTACTTATGTTTACGGTATTGGCAGAACAAGTGCAGACAAGATTCTTGAGGCTACAGGTATCAATCCTGACACAAGAGTTAAAGATTTGACAGAAGAAGAAATTGGTAAGTTAAGAGAAGTAATCGACCGTGACTATGCGGTTGAAGGTGACCTTCGTCGTGAGGTTGCTCTTAACATTAAGCGTCTTACAGAAATTGGCTCATACAGAGGTATCCGTCACAGACGTGGTCTTCCTGTAAGAGGTCAGAGAACTAAGACAAATGCAAGAACCCGTAAGGGTCCGAAGCGTACAATCGCTAATAAGAAGAAGTAAGGAGGAGAGAGCATGGCTAAGGTAGTAAAAAGAACTACTCGTAAAAAGAAAGAACGCAAGAATATTGAACGCGGTGCAGTGCATATCCGCAGCACCTTCAATAACACAATTGTTACTATGACTGATGTTAACGGTAATGCTCTTTCCTGGGCAAGTGCCGGTGGACTTGGTTTCCGCGGCTCTAAGAAGAGTACTCCGTTCGCTGCACAGATGGCAGCAGAAACAGCTGCAAAGGCAGCTATGGAACACGGTCTGAAAACTGTTGAAGTTTTCGTAAAAGGACCCGGTGCCGGCCGTGAAGCCGCAATCCGTGCCCTTCAGGCGGCTGGTTTGGAAGTTAGCATGATTAAGGACGTAACTCCCATTCCTCACAACGGTTGCCGTCCGCCTAAGAGAAGAAGAGTGTGATGGAGGTGCAGAAGTAATATGGCAAGATATACAGATGCGGTGTGCAGACTTTGCCGCCGTGAAGGACAGAAGCTCTTTTTAAAGGGCGAAAGATGCTATTCTGATAAGTGTGCTATCGCAAGGAGAGAGTATGCTCCCGGTCAGCACGGTCAGGGCAGAAAGAAAGTTTCTGAATACGGTCTTCAGCTTCGTGAAAAGCAGAAAGTAAAACGTATTTATGGTGTTCTCGAAGGCCAGTTTGCTCACTACTTTGAGCTTGCAGGTAAGAGAGCAGGTATTGTCGGTGAGAATTTGCTTACAATCTGCGAAAGCCGTCTTGACAACGTTGTTTACAGAGCAGGCTTTGCAATGAGCCGTGCTGAAGCACGTCAGCTCGTAAGACACGGTCATTTCACAGTTAACGGAAGCAAAGTAAATATTCCTTCATACCTTATCAAAGCAGGCGATGTTATCGTTCTTACAGATAAGAGCAAGGATTCTCCCAAGATCAAGGCTGTACTTGAGGCTAATGAAAGTAAAACAGCTCCGAAGTGGCTTGAAGTTAACAAAGAAGCAAGCAGCGTAAAGGTTATTAACCTTGCAACTCGTGAGGATATTGATTACGAAGTTAGTGAAACTCTCATCGTTGAGTTGTACTCTAAGTAATAGCTTACCCTCGGGTATTTTATTAACAATAAAAAAATGGGAGGGTTTATTTAATGACTGATTTAAGATTTGAAAAGCCTCGTGTTGAGCGAGTAGAGCTCAGCGAGGATGGTTCTTACGGTAAGTACACTGTAGCACCGCTTCAGCGCGGGTATGGTACAACCCTTGGAAATTCATTGCGTAGAATGATGCTTTCCTCCCTTGAAGGTGCAGCGATTTCATCAATCAAAATCGACAATGTACAGCATGAATTTTCCACAATTCCCGGAGTTAAAGAGGATGTAAGTGAAATAGTTCTCAATATGAAGAGAATTATTGTTAAGCTTTATTCAGATGCCCCCAAAACAGTTTATATCGAAGCTGAGGGTGCAGGCGAGCTTTGTGCACGCGATATAAAGACTGACAGTGATGTTGAAATCATAAACGGCGACCTTCACATTGCTACTCTTAACGAGGATGCAAAGTTGTATATGGAAATCACAATCAATAAGGGAAGAGGCTATGTTTCTGCAGACAGAAACAAGGCTATGCTTCAGCCGCTTATCGGTCTTATTCCGATTGACTCCATCTACACACCTGTAGAAAAGGTAAACTACTATGTGGAAAACACCCGTGTGGGACAAAACACAGACTACGATAAGCTCACTGTTGAAGTTTGGACAAACGGTACCAAAACAGCTGACGAGGCTATCAGCCTTTCAGCTAAGATCATCAATGATCATATGATGCTCTTTATCCAGCTTACAGATGAAGCAATGAATATCGAAACAATGGTTGAAACTAAAGAAACACAGAAGGAAAAGATGCTCGATATGACTATCGAAGAGCTTGACCTTTCTGTTCGTTCCTACAACTGTCTCAAGCGTGCAGGCATCAACACTGTTGAAGACCTTACGCTCCGCAGAGAAGAGGAAATGATAAAGGTAAGAAATCTTGGACGCAAGTCCCTTGATGAAGTATGCAATAAGCTTAAATCTCTTGGGGTTTCATTTGCACCCGACGAAGACTGATTACCTATTGAGTGATTTTTATCAGAAGTTTTAAGGAGGAATATCAATGCCCGGAACAAGAAAACTCGGTCGTCCTACCGACCAGAGAATGGCTATGCTGCGCGGTATGGTAACTGCTCTTTTGGAAAACGGTAAAATCGAAACAACTGTAACACGTGCAAAGGAAGTTCGCTCTCTTGCTGAGAATATGATTACTCTCGGAAAGCGTGGCGATCTCCATGCAAGAAGACAGGCACTTAGCTTCATCACAAAAGAAGATGTTGTTAAGAAGGTATTTGATGAACTTGCTCCAAAGTATGCAGAGCGCAACGGTGGCTACACACAGATTTTAAAGACTGGCGTACGCCGCGGTGATAATGCGCCTATGGCAATTATCAAGCTTGTAGACTAATAAATAACAAAAAAACAGCAACAAACAATTCGTTTGTTGCTGTTTTTTGTGTTTAGTAACTTATATCAGGTGCTGCCTGAGACAAATGTATTTTATGTATTATTTTTTTAAACTCCCTTGGAGATACACCAATTATTTTTTTAAAGTTACGATAAAAAGTTGAAAAATCAGTATATCCACAGAGCCCATAAATTGCGGTTATTTTATAACCGTCTTTTATGTATTCTGTGGCTTTTTTTATTCGGCAGATATTGAGATAGCTGTTAAATGAATGTCCGGTAAGCCTGTAAAAAAGCTCGCAGAAGCTATTCTTTGACATGGCAGAGCGTTTAGAAATTTCGTCTAGAGTAATGCGGTCTGTAAAATTATTTTCAATATACTCAATACAATGCAGAACAAATTGTTTGCTATTATCAAAATATTCAGGCAATGTATTTTTTTCAAAATAGTTGCGGGCGAGAACAGCTATCAATAAAACCGCATAAGAATGGATAATTTCACTAAAGCCAAGGCCTTTTAAGTTAAATTCATTAAGCATTCTTTCCATTATAGATTCAATGTAAAAAGTGTCTTCCGAAGCGATAGAAACCTTGGGAAGAATATTTTTGTCTGTCAGCAGATTGCGAAGAAAGAGAGAAATAAATTTGTTGTTCGGATTTACCTCACTTAAAAAATCCGGCATAAAAGAAAACGAATAAAATACTGTGCTTGGCTCAGGAGATATATGATGTACAACACCTGGAGGGATAATAAACATATCACTCTTGTGTAACTTAGATGAATTGTTTTCTATGAAGTGCATCAGACTACCTTTAGTAATGTAGTAAATCTGAAAATACTCATGGGTATGAGGTTTTTTTGCTTCACACGTCTTTTCTACCTTTTGAATATGAAAGTTTTCTACTGAGTTATTGTAATAGGAGAGTGCAAATTTTCTAATATCCATATCGATTCCACCTCAAGATGATTCTACCATATATATTCACAAATTGCAATGCATAAAGTACAAAATGCAATATTATTGGACTTTATCTGTGATAAAGTTGATATAAAAAGGGGTGTAGATATGAAAATTGTTGCATTAAACGGACTTCTGGGATATGGCTACAGTGAGGAAGCCCTTAATATTGCTTTTTCGGAAAAAGTAGATTATCTCGGTGTTGATGCAGGGTCAACCGACCCGGGTCCTTACTATTTGGGAAGTGGAAAATCCTTTACTGACAGAGGAGCGGTAAAACGAGATTTAGCACTTGCTCTCCCTAAAGCTTTAGAGCACAAAGCACCATTTATAATTGGAACGGCGGGAGGTGCCGGAAGTAGCGAGCATGTAGCATGGCTTAAGGAAATTTTGCTTGAAATCGCATCTGAGAAAAATCTAAGCTTTAAGCTTGGTACAGTTTTAAGCGATGTGTCAAAAGAATATGTCCTTGATAAATTTGATAGTGGCAAATTACTTAATATGAGTGATGAAATGCCGATAGATAAACAGACTATAGAAGAAAGCACAAGGATTGT
>JAZRPN010000007.1:0-5651 GCA_045649225.1 Clostridia bacterium
AATCATAGAGAGCGTAAATCCGTTTATCATCCACAGCCATTTTATAATTGCAAAATCGCTTGTAACTGCAATTACCAGGTTAATTACCGCTGATATTGAAAGGCCGGCAAAAATGGTCCATCTGGCATTGTACTTTTTGCAGAGCAAACCGTTAATCACCTGACCAATGCCATAAGCAAAAAAGAAAAAGGTTGGAACAAGACCTGCCTCGGACTTAGTAACATTATAAAACTCCGTAATATTAGTTATGTTTGCTGAGTAATTGACCTTGCCAAGGTACGACACCGAGTATATAAGCCAACATAAAAATATAAGAAGCGATGCACCGCTTTTCTTTGTTTTCACTTTATTATTCTCCTTTAAATACATTGATTGCGTTTTCCTTATAGAGCTTTACAAGGCTTTCCGACAAATTATTATCGGTAATATATGTAAACTCACTTTTCATATCACAAACCTTAAGAAGAGCTCTTTTTTCAAACTTACTGCTGTCGGCAAGAACAAAAACACTGTCAGAGCTTTCTATCATCTGTTTTTGCATGGGGTAGAGATTTTCATCGTAATCGCATACACCAAATTCCATAGAAATTGCCGACGGAAAGATAAATGCTTTTTGCACGTGAATTTTTTTAAGAGTATCAGTTGCCAGACTGCCGTAAAAAGCGTTCTCGTCCCCGAAAAAATGACCTCCGCACAGAATTGTTTTAAACTGCTTGTTGTGGCATAATATATTAAAAACATCAAGCGAGTGTGTAACCACGGTAAGGCTTGAAAAATTATCCCTTAAAACTTCAGCAAAGAATATTGCCGTACTACCCGTATCTATCGCTATGATGTCGCCCTCTTCTATAAAACGGATTGCATTTAAGGATAGTGCGCGCTTTTCAGCAGAGAACTCCTTATTTCTTTCTTCAAGCGGGTTAAACCTTTTCATCTTCCTTTCTGAAATGGCACCGCCGTGAACTCTTTTAAGAATGCCCTGCTCCTCCATACACAAAAAATCTCTGCGGATAGTTTCAATGGAAACGCCGAACCTGCTTACCATATCTGACGTTGTTACTGCACCGTTCTCTTGAATAAGCTGTGCTATTTCATCACGCCTGTTTTCTGCAAGCATTTGCAATCAACTCCAATCATTTACACATAATAACACACAATTCCACATTCGTCAATAAAAAAAGTGCATTTTCCTCAAAAGAAAATGCACTTGATTTTTATGTTAAATTAACGAACCCAACATATTTATTTTAACACATGTTATTCTGCTTGTAAATACTTTTTTTAGTTTCGCAGTTAATTTCTCCCTCTTGCCCAAAATACGGGGGAAATCTTTTTATAATTTGTCAATTGAAACAGGCGAAAATATATGTTATTCTTAAATCGAGGAAAGGAAGGTACGGTCCAATGAAAAAGTAAGCCTCGGCTTGAGAAAGTTTAAAAATTAAAACGGGCTAAAAAAACACGGCGGTGTTACGCTTAATATATATGGAAAGTCCTTAAAATACAAGCCCGGGAAATTACTTAAGCTTTTGAAAAGCCAAACAAATCGTCTTTTGAAAAGTACATTCAAACCATGCGGTATTCTCGCTCGAGAAAAAGAAAGAAATGAGGTTTTTAAGATGTAAAATGCAAAAGACAGACAACAGAAAGAGAGGATAACAAAAGATGTTAGATATCAAGAGTGAACAGTAGTGAGCTCTGATTGCAAAGCTAAAAGCAGTCAGAGCTCACTACTATTTTTATGGCGTATATTCAGACGGTGATTTGCCCGTCTGTTTTTTTATAAATTTTGAAAAATACTTTACGTCTTCATACCCTGCCTTTTCAGCAGCCTTTTTAACGGTAAAATATCCCGACCTTAAAAGCTCAATGGCATACTGCATCCTAAGATTATTTATGTACTTTAAAGGCGTTGTTTTATAAACATCTTTAAAGACCCTGCGAAAGTATGTTTCGCTGCTTCCGAAAAGCTCTGCCATTTGCGCCACACTGCAGTTTTCCGACGCAAAGTTTTTTTCAATATACTTCATAACAAAGTCAAGCTTTTCAAAGTTCTGCGAGGCACGCACCTCGAGCATATCCCTTTGCATTGCTTCAAGAATCGAATAAAAGATGGCCATTGCAGCGTAGTAATAGCCCTCTTTTTTGGCATTCCATATATCGTACATAGTTTTAAAAAGTGCCTGATACTGATGCGGGGCGTGCGGAACAAATGAAAAAAGCTTCTCCTCGGCATCTTTATTGGTTTTAAAATGTACAACATAAAGACGCTCAGATTTGTGATTCATCTCGTAGGAAAGACCCTTTGGTACGAAAGCCACGCTGTTTTTAGGGCAATGGACAGTTTTTCCCTGAAACACAAAATCGGCACCACCCTGAATTCTGAAAGAAAGAGCGTGAAACGGGCGTGAATCGGCACTGCGCCTTGCCTCGCCCCACGAAAGTTCAAGCACGGATAAAATCTGAAACATTTTCGGTTGTCCGTCAAAAAGCATCGAAAGCACCTCCCCGCTTTTCAAAAATTATAATATAAATATATTCAAAAGTCAAGTTACGAAAATTGCACCCTTTGTTATGAAATCTCGGTTGACACATATAAAAGGAAATTTTATAATTAAAGTATAAAAACTAAGGAGGTTTTATTTATGGCAATTAAACACACCGCTGTAAGCTACTACGGCTTAAACTACGTAGAGCACGCAGAAAAAGATTTTATCGAAATGAAGGAGCACGGTTGTGATACCGTTATACTTGCTATCACAGAATTTGATATGGACTTCTGGTTCCCCAACATCAATAACATTGTTAAAAAAGCTCACGAGCTTGGGCTTCGTGTTATTGCAGACCCGTGGGGTATCGGCAAATACTTCGGCGGTGAGCAGGTTTCGCTTTTCCTGCAGAACAATATTCACCACCGTCAGGTATCGGCTTATACAGGCGAGGTTTTAAATGCGGCTTGCTTTAACACAAATTCATTCCGTGATTACTTCAAAAACATCTGCCTTAAGCTTGCAAGAGAAACTGAGGTTGACGGATTTTTCTGGGATGAGCCGCATTATGCATATCCCAAGTCATACGCATCAATCACAGGCGGTGCAGGTGATGACTGGGCTTGCAGATGCCCCGAATGTATGAAAAAGTTCGAGGAATACTACGGCTACGAAATGCCCAAATTTATGAATGACGACGTTAAGCAGTTCAGATGGAGAGAGGCTCTCTTCACACTTTCTGATACTTCAAAGGCACTTAAGGAGTTTAATCCCGACCTTGAAATCACCTGCTGCGTACACGCAACAATGAATACATACTACGTTACAGAGCTTCGTGGCTACGACAACTGGGATATGGTTGCCGCTTGCCCCTACTTTGACGTTTTCTCAACCACTATCATTAACTGGGAGCTTCCCGAAAGCTTCTTCCGTGATATTACCGAAAGAACTGTTAATATGGCTAAAAAGTATGGCAAGCAGTCCGAGCGCTGGCTTATGGGCTACAACAAGCGTCCTGCAGACTTCAAGCAGATTGACAAGGTTGTTGATATGTACGAAGAGCTTGGCGTTGACCGCTTAGCTACATGGACATACCGTGGCGGCTATGGCACAAGCGTTGCCGCAAAAGACCCCATCGAGCTTTGGGACAACATCGGAAGAAACTACAAAAGGGTGCTTAAGAAATAATGATTACCGAAAAATATTATTCTGAAATTACAAAGGTTCTTGAGGTTGTTCAAAAAACCCAGCAGCCTAACATCTTAAAGGCTGCTGAGGCTATTGCGGAAACAATAAAGAATGACGGCATTATCTATATGTTCGGGTGCGGGCATTCTCACCTTATTGCGCTTGACTGCTTTTACAGAGCAGGCGGGCTTGCAAATGTGTGCCCCGTTTTAGATGCCGACCTGATGCTTTACGACGGTGCGGCAAAAAGCAGTGTGCTCGAGAAAACATCAGGCATTGCAGAGCACGTTATCAAAAGATACTGCCTGACTGAAAAGGACACATTTATTGTAATCTCAACCTCGGGCGGAAATGCCGTTCCCATTGAGGCGGCTCAGTTTGCAAAAGAAACAGGCGCAACAACAATTTCTATCACCTCTATGGCGTATGTCGGCAAAAAGCCGAGCCACTTAAGCGAGGTTACTGACATTGTGCTTGATAACTGTGCTCCGTATGGCGATGCAGTGATTGATATTCCAAACAGTGATGTAAAAATGGGAAGCACCTCTACCGTTTCGAGCTCTTACCTTGCAAATTCTGTGATTTTAAAGGCGGTTGAAATCTGTGCTGAGCAAGGCATCAGCGTTCCTGCCTATAAGAGCGGTAACATTGAGGGTGGCGCAGAGTACAACAAGAGTATTATCGACAAATATCTTCCCAGAATTAAGCATCTGTAAGAGGTGTTAATATGCCAAAAATATCAGTTATTGGAATATGCGGAAAATCCGTTTTTATGCAGGTTGACCATTTTCATGCAGAGGGCGAAACGCTCTCTGCAAGCAGTGTTTTTGAAGAAATGGGCGGAAAAGGCATCAACCAGGCAATTGCGGCAGCAAGAATGAATGCCGATGTAACGTTTCTTGCCGCAGTGGGCGAAGATGTTTACGCAGACGAGTGCGAAGCCCTTTTAAAAGAAAACAACATAAAGCCTTTTCTTTGCAAAAAGAATGGAAAGGCTACCCCACTTGCTTTTATCCTGACCGATAAAAGCGGAAGCAACCGTGTTACAGTGCATAAAAGTGCCGAGCTTTCCAAGGAAGATGTTGAGTTTTTTAAGGACGAAATTATTTCTTCCGATATTCTTCTGCTTCAGCAGGAGGTTCCCGCAGTGGTAAATAAGGAGGCTATCAGAATTGCCACTGAAAACGGCGTCAGGGTTATTTTAAACCCTGCCCCCGCAAGAGAGATTGACGACGAAGATGCATCTAAGATTTACCTTGTTACCCCGAACGAGCAGGAGGCTCAGTTTATAAAGGATAAGCCCTTTAAAAACTGCGTTACGACCTTAGGCGAAAAGGGATGCATTATAAATGGAGAAATCAGTGTACCCGCAATAAAGGTAATGCCTGTTGACACGACGGGCGCAGGTGATACCTTCAACGGCGTTTTAGCCGTTCTTATTGCCGAAAACAAAGAAATCGAGGAGGCGTGCCGATACGCAGTAGCCGCCTCGGGACTAAGCGTTACAAAAAAATATGTGATTGGGTCTATCCCCACTAGAGAGGAAATAGAAAGGAGTTTTAAAAATGAATGATTTTGGTTACTTTGAAAGCCTGATGGAAAACTTTAAAAAAGTAAACGACACACAAAGCGAAAACATCAGAAAGGCTGCGTCGCTTATGGCAGATGCCATTGAAAACGACAGACTCATAAGCGTTTATGGTGGCGGTGGACACACAACACTTTGTATGGGTGAAATGTTTTTCAGAGCGGGCGGTCTTGCGTGCATTAATCCCGTAATGGAAACAGGACTTTCTGTATTCAACCAGGCTCTTAAATATCTTGAGCTTGAAAGAACCGTAAACTACGGCAGTGCTATTATGAAGTATTACGACCTTAAAAAGGATGACGTACTTATAATATTCCATAATATAGGAATTAACCCCGCAACAATAGATGCCGCAGAAGAAGCTAAAAAGAACGGTGTTAAAATCA
>JAZRPN010000008.1:0-4150 GCA_045649225.1 Clostridia bacterium
AAAGCTAAAAGAAAGTGATTGTTGCAGATACTGCAAAAGCTTTGAAAAAACTGAGGATGGAATGGGTAAATGCAAATACAAAGGCGAGGTCAAGGAAAGCTTTGTTTGCAGGAAATATATTTTCAATCCATTTGCACATCGCACTCCAAGACTAAGGAACTTAGATACTACTATGTTTGACCCACTCGACTTCAAATTATAGGGGATGTTAAAATTGCCCAGATCGCAAAAAGATGGACAAGTCAAAACAAGACTCTTCGAGCATTCCTAAAATTAAAAATTGCGTAAATGTCATAGGAAAAATATCGCCCGAAAGGGCGATATTTTGTCTTTTTCAGCTCTTTTTGCTATAAACAAACTTCACCTCTCGGCGTACCTTTGTACGCCTTCGGGTTCCCTTCGGTTCAGTTTGATTCATTCTGAACAATTTTTCCTATCCCCAAAGTAAAAAAGGCTGACGATAAAATCGTCAGCCTTTTTACATTCATTCCGCATTCCGAACTTCGAATTTCAAATTTAATTCATGCCATTATATGACACATCTGCCGCTTCAGGCTCCATATTGCATTTAAGTCTATAGAATGGAACCTTGCCAAGAAGCTTGTCAGTAAGCGTGAGCATCTTTTCCATTTCGTGCATATCGTTTGTGCGGAGAGTCTGCACAAGCATTGTCGAAATTGCCTCTGCAGGGGGTATTTTCACGATCTCGTTCTTTTCGCCACGCTCAAGTATACACATTGCCTTTATCGGCACCATCATATTCTCACCGTAGCCCTCTTTGCCCTGATACGGAGTTCCGCAGACATAGAAGGTACCGTCGATATTTCTGATAAGGGGCTTGTCGCCGTTTACAATATGTAATCTGTCGCCAAATTTCTTTTTCCAGAGCGAAATATGAGTTGTTTTGCCCGTTCCGCTTACGGCGGTGAAGAGATAAGCCTCATTATCGACGCTTACTGCCGCGCTGTGAATAAGCATTGCATCGTAATCAAGCACTTTTCTGCAAATTTTCCTATAGATTTCAAGACCCTCCACATAACCGTCAGAAAAACCGGGGTCGGCGGCGATGGCTTTCTCGAGCTCTTCTTCAGTAACCTCAATACTAAAATCAGGCTCTTTGCCGTGCACCTCGTAATCACGGCAAATTTCTTCAAAATGTTGATATTTGTTTTTTACGTCTATTACAAGACCTGCTATTGATATCAGCATAAGCTTTATCCCCTTAAATATCGTTTCTTATTATGTCTTCGTAGGTTTCGCGCTTTACTGCAAGTGTGCTTTGTTTATCCTTTATAACAACAATCGGCGGGCGGGGGATACGATTGTAGTTTGATGCCATCGAATAGTTATATGCACCCGTTACCAAAACGGCAAGGATATCTCCCTTCTCAGGGCTTTGAAGCATTATATCCTCGGCGATCAAATCACCGCTTTCGCAGCATTTACCTGCAATTGTACATTTAAAGTCTGCCTTTTTATCTGCTTTGTTTGCGATAACGACACTGTATTTTGAACCATAGAGCGCATAACGTGGATTATCGGTCATTCCACCGTCAATTGCTACATAGCTCTTGTAACCCGTAATGGTTTTTACGCTGCCCACTGTGTAGAGAGTAAGCCCTGCATCTGCAACAATGCTTCTGCCCGGCTCCATCATAATCCTCGGCATGGGAACGCCGTTTTCTTCGCAGCAAGCCTTAACGTGCTCTGCTACCGACTTGATGCTTTCTGCAATGTCAAGCTCGGGGTCTTCGTCTACATAGCGAACACCGTAGCCTCCACCAAGGTTAAGAGTGGTAGCAAGAAAACCCGTTTCTTTTTTTACATCGGCAATGAATTTTATCATTATATCTGCACTGTCGCAAAAAGATACGCCGTCAAAAACCTGCGAGCCCACATGGCAGTGAAAACCCTCAAGCTCAAGATTTGAAAAGGCGAGAGCCTTTTTTACAAGCTCAAGTGCCTGACCTGTTTCAATAGGAGTGCCAAACTTTGAGTCAACCTGACCTGTACGTACCGCCTCGTAGGTGTGTGTGTCGATACCGGGAGTTATTCTCATCTGAATTTTCTGCTTTATATTACGGTTTTTTGCGATTTCGTTAATGGAGGCAAGCTCTTCAAGATTATCTGCCACAAAGCAGCCTATCCCAAGGTCAAACGCAAGCTCTATTTCGTCAACAGTTTTGTTGTTTCCGTGAAAATGCACCCTTTCCATCGGAAAGCCTGCCTTAAATGCAGTGTAAGCCTCGCCACCGGATACAACATCAACCGCCATATTCTCTTCATTTACAATCTGATACACCTTTTTGCAGCTGAGTGCCTTGCTCGCATAAAGCGGAAAGGAGCTCTCGCCGAAATACTTTTTCATGGCATTTACGTATATCCTGCACTTTTCACGAATACGCTGTTCATCTATAACATAAAGGGGAGTTTTGTACTCTTTTGCAAGCTCCAAAGTATCGATGCCTGCAAACTCAAGATGCCCCTTTTCGTTGACTGACAAATTTGTGTGTAACATAAATTTCCTCCGTACATTAATATCCACTATAATTCTATAACATTTTTTTATTTTTCGCAACAGTTATTTATAAAATAGTAAAAAAATTGAGCGTTGACAACAAAATAATTACTATGTATAATATTTTTTATAATGGGGTAGTACTCTATGAAAATTCTACAATTACTGAGAGGTGTTTTATAGTTGAGGAAAAATGCAATAATAGAACTTAAAAATGTGTCGAAAGTCTTCGAACAGACGTATGCTGTCGATGATTTCAACCTTAGTATAAATAAAGGCGAGTTTGTAACGTTTCTCGGGCCGAGCGGTTGCGGAAAAACAACCACGCTCAGAATGATAGCAGGCTTTGAACTTCCCGATACCGGTAGCATACTTCTCAACGGGCAGGATATTACGCTTCTTCCGCCATATAAAAGACCTGTAAACACGGTTTTCCAGAAGTATGCCCTTTTTCCGCATATGGATGTTTACGAAAACATTGCATTCGGTCTTAAACTCAAGAAAATTGAGGAGAACGGAAAGCTTCGCCGTCTTACTGAAAAAGAAATAGACGAAAAGGTACATAACGCCCTCAAGATAGTTGACCTTGAGGAGTATCAGGCACGCGATATTTCAACGCTTTCGGGCGGTCAGCAGCAGCGTATTGCAATCGCACGTGCTATCGTTAACGAGCCTGAGATTCTTCTTCTCGACGAGCCTCTTGGCGCTCTTGACCTTAAAATGCGTAAGGATATGCAGCTCGAGCTTAAGGCTATGCACAAAAAGCTCGGCATAACCTTTATTTATGTTACACAGGACCAGGAGGAAGCGCTTACGCTTTCTGACAGGGTTGTTGTTATGAAAGACGGTATGATTCAGCAGGTAGGTACGCCTGAAGAAATCTATAACGAGCCCGAAAATGCCTTTGTTGCAAACTTTATCGGCGAGAGCAATATCTACAGTGGTACAGTAACTGCAAATAAAAAGGTGCGTTTTATAAACCACGTTTTTGACTGCGTTGACGATTTCCCCAAAAACGAAAAGGTCGATGTTGTAGTCCGTCCCGAAGATGTACATATCGTAGAGGATGCGGAAAACGCGATGGTAAAGGGCAAAATCATAAGCAAAATATTCAAGGGTATACACTATGAGTATATTATGATGGTTGCAAGAAATGAACTTGTTATAGTTGATACAAAAGACCTTGAAACGGGCAAAACATACGGCATAAACATTGAGCCTGACGGCATTCACATAATGAAAAAAGAGCTCTTGTCAAATGTATATAACGATGCTTATATCGACAAAAACAACAAGGTTGTTATTTCAGAAACACCGTTTGACTGCGATATTACCTCTCTTATCCCCGGAAGCACCGTAGACGACGAAGGTTATGTTGTAGCGCCCGATGGTACAAGGTACGACTTTACAGATGCCGATGTTACTGCCGAAATCGGTCTTACCGATATCGAAATCCTTGACGATGACGAGGCAGGTAACGTAAGCGGTGAGATTGTTTCAATCATATACAAGGGTGATCACTATCAGCTCACAATCCGTACAGAAGAGGACGAGGATTTTGTTCTCGACACGGAATATACATACGACGAAAACGACCTTGTCGGTCTGCGTGTAAAACCGGAGGATATCAGG
>JAZRPN010000009.1:0-5852 GCA_045649225.1 Clostridia bacterium
GCTACAATTCAGGTTGCAATAACTCTTTCGGGATTTTTGGGCAGTGCGTTTGCTGCGGAAAACTTCTCGGGTGTTTTAGTTGAACTTGTTCTTGGTACAGGAATCAACGTGCCCGCAGATGTACTTGAATCTGTAGCGGTAGTGCTTATAACCATAGTTTTGTCGTACTTTACACTTGTTTTCGGCGAACTTGTGCCGAAGCAGGTTGCTATGCGCAATGCTGAAAAGCTTGCTCTCGGGATGTCGGGCCTTATCGGTGCGATTTCAAAGCTTTGTGCACCGCTTGTTGCACTTCTGACAGTATCTACAAACGGTGTTTTAAGACTTTTAGGCATCGATCCTAACGCTCAGGAGGAAGAAGTGAGTGAAGAAGAAATTCGTATGATGGTTGACGTGGGCAGTGAAAAGGGCACGATTGACCTTGAAGAGCGTGAATTTATACAAAATGTCTTTGATTTTGACAACCTCATTGTTGAAGAAATCATTACCCACAGAAAAGACGTTGTGATGCTTGATACTGAGGACTCTGATGAGGAGTGGGACGAGCAGATTTCAAGCACAGGATATACATATTATCCTGTGTGCGAGGGAAGTGCTGACCAGATTGTCGGCGTTCTCAATACAAAAAAATATTTCAGATTAAAGGACAACTCCCGTGAAAGTATAATGGAAAATGCAGTTTTTCCGCCTTATATTGTGCCGGAAACTCTTAAGGCAGACACACTTTTCCGAAATATGAAAAAGGACAAGGTTGGTCTTGCGGTTGTGCTTGACGAGCATGGTGGAATGAGCGGTATTATAACAATCAAAGACCTTATAGAAGAGCTTGTTGGCGACCTCGAGGATGACACCGTTTTGGAAGAGAGCGACGACTACATTGAACAGGTTAAGGAAAACGTCTGGAAAATAGCCGGCGGTGCATCACTTGATGATATATCCGAGGCACTTGGCGTTACAATCCAAAGCGAAGAATATGACACCCTAAACGGACTTATTTTCCACACACTTGAAAAGCTTCCTGATGAGGGAACTGAGATTGAGGTTGACGGACTATTTATAAAGGCGATAAAAATAGAGGATTTCCATGTTAAAACAGCAATCGTCAAAAAGCTGAAAAAAATGGAATAAAATGACGAATGTTGTATTGACAATATTTTTCATTTCTGCTAAACTTAATACTGAAGTTAATAACCGTTGGAGACCCCTGCGGTTATTATTTTTTACAAAAATGAGGAGAGGTTAAAATGAAACAAACATTCAAAAGAAGCCTTGCACTTATCGGTGCATTGGTTGTAGTGTTTATGTGTGTGATGCCGGCTGTTTATGCTGCAGAAGTTCCTGTTTCTGACGAATCACATTACGTATACACAGACGGCGAAGAGAGCGTTGTGCTTGATTTGACCAACTATGATGATGCATCAGCATACTTTGCTGACAAGCATTATAATGACGATATCTCGTCAGAAGACGGTCTTTTCCAAAGCCGTGCTGATCTTGCAGCAAAAACAAAGAAAAGTGAAATTCCTTTCTTTGCAAGCTTTTGGGCAATTATACCGCCTATCATTGCGATAGTTCTTGCACTTATCACTAAGGAAGTTTATTCTTCACTCTTTATAGGTATCGTTGTTGGTGGTCTTTTCTCAACAGCTTTCCATCCTGTAAAAGCAATGGATAATATCCTTAGCAGCGGTATTGTAGCTGCAGTTGCAGATACAGCAGGTATTTTCGTATTCCTGGTTGTTCTCGGCATTATCGTTGCGCTTATTAACAAGGCAGGCGGCAGCGCTGCTTTCGGCGCATGGGCTAAGAAGAACATTAAATCACGCATTGGCGCAATTCTTGCAACATTTGTGCTTGGTGTTCTTATATTTATTGATGACTACTTCAACTGCCTTACAGTTGGCTCTGTAATGCGTCCTGTGGCAGATGAGCATAAGGTTTCAAGAGCTAAGCTTTCATACATAATTGATGCTACTGCTGCTCCTATTTGTATGATAGCTCCCATTTCATCATGGGCTGCTGCAGTTTCTTCTTACGCAGCAGACGGTCAGGGACTTGCACTCTTTATCAAGGCTATTCCGTATAACTTCTATTCTCTTTTAACATTTGTATTTGTTATCGGTATTACTCTTATGAAGTTTGACTACGGCCCGATGAAGCTTCACGAGTATAACGCAATCGAAAAGGGCGACCTTTACACCTGCGGCGACCGTGCTGAAAGTCAGCCTGTTCAGCCTTCTCCAAAGGGTAAGGTAATTGACCTTGTTCTTCCGATAGTTGCACTTATTATCGTTTGTGTGCTTGCACTTGTATATGTTGGCGGTTACTGGAGTGGTGAAACATTTGTTAACTCTTTCGCTAACACAGATGCAACTGTTGGTCTTCCGTGGGGCGGCATTATTTCGCTTGTAATCATTTTTATCTATATGCTTCTTCGCAGAGTTATCACATTTAAAGAGGCTATGGAATGTGTTCCGAGCGGATTCATCGCGATGGTTCCTGCTATAACAATTCTTACATTTGCTACAGCTCTTAAGAATATGACAGGCCTTCTTGGCGCAAACGTATTTGTTGCAAACATCGTAAACGGTGCAGCTTCAGGTCTTGCTGCATTCTTGCCGGCAATTATATTCCTTGTAGCTTGCTTCCTTTCATTCTCAACAGGAACATCATGGGGTACATTTGGTATTCTTATTCCGATTGTTGTTGCAATCTTTGAGCCGGGCAGTGCAATGCTTATCATCGGTATGTCAGCATGTCTTGCAGGTTCAGTTTGCGGCGACCACTGTTCACCGATTTCAGATACAACAATTATGTCATCTGCAGGTGGCGAGTGTAACCATATCAATCACGTATCAACACAGCTTCCTTATGCTATCAGCGTTGCGGCAATCTCATTTGTAATGTATATCATTGCTGGTTTTGTTCACAATGCAGCAATACTTTTGACAATAGGCGTGGTAATTACATTGGCATTCCTGTTTGTTATGAAGTCAATTTCAAACAAAAAAGCATAATTAAAGCTAATATAGAAAAAAGGAAATCTGTCAGCAGATTTCCTTTTTTTATTGCAAAAAAAACAAAGAACTGTTATACTTAAGTCAGGTGATATTTTATGAAGTGTATGTTCGATAAATGCTTTGATGCTGTTACGTATGCGAGCGAAAATAAAACATTTGGATTTTATTACTCTGAAAAACAAAACCCCGACCTTAATATCCATATTCACGACTGTTGTGAGATACTTGTCTGCATAAGTGGCGGTATGAGCTTTCTTATAAATGACAAGGTTTATGATGTAAACGACGGTGATATTTTCATCATAAATCAGTTTGAGGCTCACAAAATAACCTTTGACCCTGACAAATGCTTCAGGCGTTTTGTTATGCAGGTGCATCCGCAGTTTTTGTATTCTCAATCTACTGTTAAAACAAATTTGTCGTATTGCTTTTATGCAAGGGGAAATGGCATTTCAAACAAGATATTGCTTGATGCAGAAACTAAGAAAAAGCTTCTTGAGCTTTTTGAAAAGCTCTCAAAAGAGTCAAGCTTTGGCGACGATATAATAAAAACCAATATTGCGACAGAAATACTTGTGCTTATAAACAGTGCGTTTATAGAACACTCCGAAAGTCAGGAAATAGGTATCGATAATGATGCAATAAAAAAAGCGATAGACCATATTAACACAAACTTTAATACAGATCTGTCGCTTGAAAAGATTGCCGCAAATTCGTATGTTTCCGTTAACCAGCTTTGCAGGCTTTTCAACAAATATTGTGGAACAACTGTGGCAAAATACATAGTTTCCAAAAGAATAACAGAGGCAAAGAAACTCCTTGCCTCCGGTAAAAGCGTAACCGAAACCGCACTGCTTTGCGGCTTTGAAGATTATGCAAACTTTATTCGTGTGTTTAAAAAGCATGTCGGCATAACACCGGGGAAATATCGTGGGATTTAAGCGCAGTTTGCGTCTAAAAGATTCTTAAGAAAATCCTTTTTATCCTGCTCGTTAAGAGCCTCATAACTATATTCAATCGCTTTGAGCTGAATTTCTTTAACGCTTTTGACGCCTAAATTGCGGACTTCCTTAAGTCCGCCTGAGTTAATAAGGTCAACCAATTTTCCAAGGTCGGTAACACCGTGTGCCATAAGGGCGTTATATGACCTTACTGAAAGGTCCATGTCCTTTATCTGTATATCACAGCTCTGCGAGGTAAGGGCAATTCTTACCTTAAGAGTTGAGAATATGTATCCGAGCACAGGGAGTAAACCATACTGCTCGACGCATTTGTAGAATAATTCGATGTCTGAAGTTTTCATTCACATACCACCATTTGTGTTTTTTTATTATAATACCACAAAAAATAAATTTTGACAATATGCATTATAGCAAATATTTCCAGCAAAAAATTGTTAAAGATATTAAAATGTAACAACTTTCCACCAAAAAATTGATGCAAAATGTTGTTGACCTTACAACGCTTTTGCGATATAATTAAACTGTAAATATACTAAGTATAGAAAGGCAAGGGATGGGTATGAATAAATACTGTAAATTAGCCTTAGCGGTTGTGTGCTCACTTTTAATTGGCACAAGTGCACTGGCTGCAAATGTAACTCTTTATGCGCTCGACGGTCGCACTCTTGTGGTTGATGAAACTGTTGCGCCGCAGTATACTGCTGTTGGTATGGGGTGGTATGCGCAAAAGCCTGTAACAATGTATGCTCTTGACGAGCGTAGCCTTACAGTTGCATATAACGAGGTCGAGGCTTACAAACAGGTTGGCTGGTATTTATATAACGACCTTCCTGCCGATGTAAAGGCAAAAATCACTCCGCCTGCCGATATAACAACAGAGCCTGAAATACCACCGGCTACTACAGTTATAGAGGATAAGACTCTTATCGAGTACACTGATGGCACAACTGTATCTGTTCCCACAAGCCAGGTTGAGATGTACAAAGCGCTCGGTTGGGTGGTTGCAGATACAAGCGGACAAACTGTAACACTCTATAACGAAAAGGGCGAGACTATCCGCGTTTCACTCAATGAGGTAAGCAAGTACGAAACTGCAGGTTGGACAAAGACTAATCCTAATTCTAATTCGAAAACAGTGATTGCTTACGCATACAACGGAACTGAGATTTTAACAAAAGAAATTCCCGAAAACAAACGTAATGAATACAAAGACGAGGGTTGGTTTGCAAACGAAGAGGAAGCGGTTTATGCTTATGCGGCATTTGGTAACGCTGAAACTGAGGGCGCAACACAGCTTCTCGACAATAAAAAGTACGAGCTTGCGTTCAGAATTGTTCAGGCTGCCATTGAAAAAATCGAGGGCAGTGATTCAGAATATGTGTCTATGCTTTATTACCTCCGTTCAAGCATAACAACTGCTTGGCGTGAGGCGGCAAATTCACCTCTTGGATTTATTAACACATGGTTTAGCGAGAAAGACGGAAAATCGCTTGTTGTATTTGAATACAGAAACGTAAGTAACAGCAGAATTCAATCGTTCAGAATTAACTTTGACATCTGCGATAAAAACGGAGATGTTATTGAAACAAATTCCGGCTCTTACTTCGTAAACAATCTTGAAATGACGCCATGCGATAAAAAGCGTGTTGCATGGGTTATCAAGAGCGGTGATTCAGCAGCAAGTATAGCAAATCTTAAGGTAACGGAAGTTGTCTTCTCAGACGGAACAAAATGGACTCCGTAAATATACATAAAGGGATTGCAATGCAATCCCTTTAGTTCTAGGTTGGTGTTTTATGAATATTGATGAATTGCGTAATTTAATAAACTATCACAGTAATCTTTATTATACCATGGATGAGCCCGAAAT
>JAZRPN010000010.1:0-4890 GCA_045649225.1 Clostridia bacterium
GTGTTTGCAGAGCTTGTAGAATATGTAGATGACCTTGAAATTTCACTATTAAAGGGGCAATTAGTAAGCAGCCCTGAGCAGATGACACGTTTTTCGGCAGATCTATACCGTCAGGCAAGCGGAGCAAAGGCGAATCTTGCACTTTTGCCGATTGGTGAAATTCAACTGGAAAAAACATCGGAATTTTTGTCGCAGGTAGGTGAATATGCCACCTGTATCTCAGAAAAACTGCAAAGAAGCGAGCAAATGACCGAAAAAGAGCATCAAACGCTTAGAGAACTGTCTTCGTATGCATCTAAGTTGAGACAGGGCATGGATAAAATACAGATTGGAATTACAGACGGAAGAATTTCTTTTTCCAACGAAAAGGAAAAAATAGGCTCGATGCTCGGAAATACCAAAGTGGCAATGGCGTCAGAGCTTGAAATGCTCGAGGAGGAGTTTCACAACTACCCGTCGCTTGTGTATGACGGTCCGTTTTCGCAGCATCTGACGCTGAAAAAAGCAATACTGACAAACGGCAAGGCTGAAATTACAGAAAAGCAGGCAATAAAAAAAGCCCGAGCTTTCACTCAGGACGAAAACTGTCAGGTAAGTCAAATCGGTGGCGTTTTACCGAGCTTTCTGGTTAAATGCAAAGAAACAACGGTTGAACTTACCCGCGATGGCGGAATTCTTCTCCTTATGATGAAAAACAGGATGCCCAATGAAGAAAAAATAAGCCTTGAAGAAGCGAAAAAGAGCGCCGAGCGTTTCCTCTCAGAAAACGGCTTTGAAAATATGAAGGAGAGCTACTTCGAAAACCGTGAGGGAAGCATTGTGATAAATTACGCCTACGAGCAAAATGGATATATAGTATATCCAGACCTTGTAAAAGTAAAGGTTGCGCTTGATAACGGCGAAATAATCGGGTTTGAAAGCCGTGGCTACGTGATGAATCATATCGTCAGGGACATTCCCAAAGCCGTTATTACTGAAGACGAGGCACTTTCGTGCATAAACAAGGGGCTTAAAACGGAATCTGTCAGCATGGCAGTTATTCCCCTTGAAAACGGGAGCGAAGCACCGTGCTACCAGATAAGAGGGATAGTGTCTGATAAGCACTTTCTTGTTTATGTAAACACTCAGACCGGAAATGTTGAGGATATGCAGATACTGCTCGAAAGCGAAAATGGCACTTTGGCGGTATAAAATAAAGGGCTGTAGAAAAGCTCGGCTTTCTACAGCCCTTTATTTTATAGTAATGCTGCACCTATTGCACCTGCATCATCCTGGAATTGCGAAACCTCGATTTTTGTCTTTGCATCCACAACGGAGAAAACACGTTTTCTAAGCTCGCTGATAAAACTTTCTCCTTGCTTAGTTATCCCGCCTGCAAGAAGTATGGCATCCGGGTCAAATACATATATCAGGCTGACAATTCCCGTTGCAAGCCAGTCCAGATACTCAGAGAAAACGCTCTTTGCCACAGGGCACCCCTGATTATACGCTTCAAAAAAGTTTTTGCCGTTAAAGGAATCTCCCGCCTCTTTACGGATAGAATATAAAAGGCTATCCTTATTTTCCTCAGCAGCACGCTTTGCATCTCTGACCAGGGCTGTTGCCGATGCGTACTGCTCCCAGCATCCTCTTGAGCCGCAGTTGCATTTATGGCCATGTATACCGCCGATGGTGATATGACCAACTTCGCCTGCGTAGCTTATTCCTCTGTAAATTTTTCCGTCGAGAATAACTCCGCCACCGATACCCGTGCCCAACGTAACCAAAACAATATTTTTGTAATCGTTTGTGTTTCCCCACTTGATTTCTGCAAGTGCCGCACAATTTGCATCATTGTCAAGGCTGAGAGGAAGATCTATCCTTTCTTCAAGAAGCTTTAAAAAGGGAACATCTTTTAAAGGAAGATTGTCTGCCGTTGCAAGCCCATCTATGACGCTGCCGGGAAAGCCAAAACCAATGTGGGTAATCGGATATTCCTTGCGAACACGATTGCATTCAGAAGCCAGGCAATCAACAAGAGCCTCTGTTGACTCTCTGGGGGTTGGAATTTGCCATTTATGTATAAATTCGTTATTATCAATAACTAAAAATTTTACAGCTGTTCCGCCAATATCTACTCCAAGTCGCATCAAAAACACCATCCATATGTTAACTAAAGTTATCAAACAAAAAAATTTTAACATATATTGAAAAAGATTGCAATAGGTGTTATTATATTATTTGAAAAAGAAGGTGATTTTTTGAAGAAAAATATTATCAGTAATATTTTTGGGCATTTTTCCACGGTAACACGCCATCGCCACGCGGTTTTCAGGCACTGCGCAAAGGTCGGGATCCCGATTCAGGGCCTGATGCATGATTTATCAAAGTACAGCCCGGCGGAATTTATTGAGGGTGTAAAAAACTATCAGGGTACCTGTAGTCCCAACGAGGCTGAGCGAAAGGAAAAAGGATATAGCAGTGCGTGGCTTCATCATAAGGGCAGAAACAGACACCACTTTGAATACTGGACGGATTATAACCCCGTAGAAAGAAAGGTTATGCCGGTTAAAATGCCGCTTAATTACGTTGCGGAAATGTTTTGCGACAGAGTTGCCGCAAGCAAGATATATCAGGGGAAAAACTATACACAAGCGCATCCCATAGAATATTTTGAGCGCGGGAAGGACAACAGGTCTATCCATCAGGAAACAAGTGATATTTTGGAAGAATGGCTCATAATGCTAAAAGAAAAAGGCGAAAAGGAAACTTTCCGACACATAAAAAAAGAATTAAAAAAGGAAATGTAATCTTTACACTTCCTTTTTTATTATAAAAACATTGCTGCAAGAAAAAGCATCATACCTCCCGGAAGCCCGAATACGCCCACAATCAGCGAGGATACTAAATTTATCCCAATCGGAACCCACGAAAGCGGAGCTGCCGCCATATTATAGCATAAAAGCACTGCAAAACCGCAAACAATGCGGCATAAAACCTCTGCAGCCGGCTTTATATTCAGAAAAAACACCAGCGCAAGCACTGCGCCGAGCATTACAAAAAGAGTATTCACGCACCATCACCCCGTAAATACTATGCAGAAAACTACAGATTAAGAAGTTTTTTCAGCGTTTCATCAGGGTAAAACGGATATTTCTTTCCATTATATATAATCTCGCTGTCGGTAATAACACTTTCTTTTATCTCAAACTGAGAGGTAACCTTTTCAATAAGACCGTAGCGAGTCATCTCAACAAGAGTATCTTCATATAGTATATACGTTTTTGAAAAAGTTCCCTGCTTCAACACTTTGTTAGCGTACACAGCGGCAAGAACGATTGCCGTAAGTTCAAAAAACCACGCCGCAGGAAGAAATCTTTCCAACGCAAAAACCACGCCGCAAAGAATAAGGATGCCGGCAAGCGAAAAAATTGTTCCTGCAGGACTTTTTGGGAGTAAAGCTAAACCTTTATAAAGGTAATCCTTGTTTGTCATAAAACCATTTCCTTCTATATTATAATATCCAGTCACAAATCATTGTTGAAAGCTTTCCCCCATCAGTTTCAAGAACAGCAAAGGACGCGCTCCCGCTACGGGGGCGGCTTACACTTCCTGGGTTAAGCACCAGAATGCCACTGCCCGCCTTTTTATCAACTGCACAATGTGTGTGCCCAAAAAGTGCCGCGGTGCATCCTTTCTGCAGAGCAACGCTTTCAAGCCTTTCGGTTCCGTGATTAACACCAAGCGTGTGCCCGTGGCAGATAAAAATTTTGTGGCCGTCAAAGTCAACAATCTTTTCAAGCTCATCTTTTGAAAAGCTCAGGTCGTTGTTCCCGATGACCGATACAAGACGGATTTCGGGATATCTTTGCGAGATGTTTCTTACATCACGCGCAATATCTCCAAGATGTATTATAAGGTCAACCGTCCCCATGCTGTCGATTGCCTTTTCGCACGCGCGTATATCACCGTGGCTGTCCGATAAAACAACTGCCCGCATATATATCCCTCCTCAGGGCTTAGTTTATACTAAAGAGCAAATCTTGTCAATACAGCATATATTATAATGAAAGGATGGTTGCGATGAACGATATATTGAAAATGCTTGCAAGAATGGATAAAAAACAGCTCGACGAGGCTATTGTAAAAGCCCGCGAGTTCACAAACACCCCTGAGGGCAAAAAGGTTATGGAGAAACTCAGCCGAGGCGAAGCGATAGAGGGCATCCCCGTGCCTGCGGACCAGCAGGGAAAACTTCTTTCAGAGCTCGGGAAAAACCCTGAGGCAATGAAAAAAATTGCTGAAATACTTGGGAAAAAAGGGTGATTGCCATGGATTTGCAACAAGAACTGTCAAAAGCTCTCGCAGATCCCGACATTATGAATAAGGTAAGCTCGGTGCTTTCCTCGTTTGGAAACGGAGAAAACAATTCCACTGACGGACAAAACTCTGAAAGCACGCCCCCTGCCCCTTTTTCAATCCCGAAGCTTCCGCAGGATGACAGAACGCGGCTCCTTATGGCGATAAAACCCTTTCTCAGTGAAAAGCGGGCGCCCTATATGGACACGGCGGTAACAATTCTCGGCCTGCTTAAAATGGGAAAGCTCGGCAAGGACCTGAATTTGTTTTGAGTAAGGATGTGTTTAAATGAGAGTTGTACAGATGAGCACCTACCCAAACAGAAGAATAAAACCTCCGCAAACCTTACCGCAAAGCCCGTCTCCGCAGGAAACCCCACAGCCCGAAAGAAATGCGGGCTTTAATTTTCGTGAGATAATTTCAAAATTTGAAAAGGATGACTATATCCTTGCGGGGATTTTAATCGCACTCATAGCCGAGGGGTGCGATGATTATATTCTTCTTGCGGCACTCGGATACCTGTTTGTTATGGGAATTTTGCCCGAAAAAGAG
>JAZRPN010000011.1:0-9316 GCA_045649225.1 Clostridia bacterium
ATCAGACTGAAGTATTCGTTCGTGTATACGACGGTGTGATTGTTGACGTTGTAGTTTACAGATACAATGCTTAATCTCTGAACTGTTAATAATAGTTTAGATATACAAAAGGCACATCCTTCGGGATGTGCCTTTTTGTTGCGTAAAACAAATTTATACGGACAATTCGTTGTGTTGTTTGTGATTTATCACCCAATGAATCCGTAGGGCAGGGGCTTGCGTCCCGACCCGGACAAACACATAATTTCCGTAGGAGCGGATGCCCACATCCGCCCGTTAAATTGTTATGCGCATGTTACGGGACGATGAGGGCATCGTCCCCTACGGTGGGGGATTTACGCAATGTAGGGGACATTCACGAATGCCTTGCATTATCAATCAGAGCAGGCAAAAACGGTCATAGCATTTGCTATGACCGTTTTTATGTCCTTTATTCACTATAAAAGCAATCGTCTTTCCATTTAATAACGTTTGTATCAATGTATTCCCATATCTTTTGGTAGTCATTTTCGCCACGGATTATGTGGTCGTGGTATGAGCGCTGCCAGATTTTATCCGTATAGGCGCTACGAATTTTTTTTGATGCATTCATTTTCAAAAATCCCACTATTTTATCAACGGTAGACCGATTGTTTTGTAGGGGCGATTCACGAATCGCCCGTCTTTCATCATTATTAATTTCAATAATCATGTGGATGTGATTCGGCATAATAACATACTTGGGAATTGACACATCAAATCTGTCGGGTAAAATATCAATTATCTGTTTTACATATTCACCGTATTCGGTTAAAATGTTTTCGGGCGATTTGTGAATCGCCCCTACAATATTTGAAAATATGGGTGTTTTACGGTGCGTGCATATCGTAATAAAATATGCACCGTTTTGGGAATAATCATATCCCTTTAATCTTGTTGGTTTACGCTTTTGCATCATATTCTCTTTGCTTCCATATAGAAGCGTTTTTCGTTAGCCTCGCCCATGGAGAATGTTTTTCTCGGGAGAGCACCATCTGCAATTACTGTAGAGAATAAATCGCTCTTACTTGGCTTGGGAAGAAGAAATCCCAGTGCATTTTGCTCTTTTGCAAGCTTTTCAACAACGTCGGCACCGTGAATGTAGTCAACCTCACATTCCTTAGAGTCAAGATACTTCTGAAGTGTGCCAACCTCGATAGGACTTGTTATATTGTGTATGTACAAATCCTTTTTTCCGTCCTTTGTAACGGCTACGATATGCTGTGCGCCGTCCTTTTTATCCGTGCAAGACATATCCTTCTCCAAATCCTTAAGGAAAGCATCTGCGTCTACACCAAATACAATTCGGTGGATAGGCTCAAATTCAAGCACATCGTCGTGGATGTTTTCAATCTCCACAAGGCAGAAGCGGGCGGGATGAGTTTCCTTTTCGCTTTCTGAAAGTGAGGGCTTAAGATTTTCCCAGCACTGTTTTGCCGTAGCAAGCGAATGGTTGCCGTCGCCTACTGCAAAAACGAGTGAGTCTTCGGCATTTTGCGAGAAAGCATCAAATTCCTTTAAGAAGATATCTGCATTCTCACCGTCTACGAGATAGCCCCTGAGGTGTCCGCCGTTTTCCATAAGCTCAAAATCATAGAGCTTTTCGCCCTTTTTGATGTTTTCAACAAGGGTTTTCTTTTTATCGTCAACAAGGAGCATAACGTGGGGAAGCTCAAGCGGGGCGTTCTGCCTTATCTTTACACGAGGGGGTATTCTTTCGAGAACGGTACCCTCTGTCGCTCTTATGCGGCATTTAACACCTTTGTGAAAGTCGTATTCCTCAAGGTCGATTGCGCCGATAAGACCCTTGCGCACTCTGCCGCCCGAAAGCTCTCTTTCAACGTATATAAAAGAGTCTTTATATTCAGTGAAAATGCCTTCTTCAAGGTATTTTTCCATAGTAGCATTGATTTTATCAATACGAGCGTCGCCCTCGGACAAAAAAGCCTCGGGATAAACAAGGTTAAGTGTGCTCGGGTCGCTGCCTACAAGCTTAGAAACCCTTTCCCAATACTCAGGCTGTGATGTGTACTGGTCGCACGCAACAACGCTCCATTTTTGCATATTTTTTACGTTTGGCAACAAGATGGTTGCTTTGTTTAATAATGCCATATTGTTTCCTCCTTTAGAATGTTTTGCGGGAGGGCGATTTGCCCCTATTATTGCATTTCGTCAAATTCATATAAAACCGCGGCAGAAACGGCAAGACCTGCAGTTTCTGTGCGAAGAATACGCTTGCCTAATGTTACGGGTGTTATGCCATTTGCCAGTGCAAGCTCAATCTCTTCCTTATCAAAGCCGCCCTCAGGGCCTATCATTACAGACACAGTCTGCACCTTTTTGCCTGAAAGAACACTCTTTAAAGAATTTTCTGTCTCTTCCTCATAAGGGATGATTGCAAGATCTGCTTCTTTTGCTTCATTTACTGCATCCTTAAAGCTTATGCACGGGCAAACAGTGGGGACAATTCCGCGTTTGCTCTGCTTTGCCGCTTCGGCTGCGATCTTTTGAAGCCTGTCAATCTTTTCTTTTTTATCAAGCTTTGCAACTGCACGCTTTGTATCAACGGGTACAACGCGCATCACGCCGATTTCCACCGCTTTTTGCACGATGGTTTCAAGCTTTGGGTTTTTGGGAACGCCCTGATAAAGCGTGATTTTAACCTGTGCTTCGGTTTCGGCTACTCGCTGCGAAAGAATATCTGCCGTAACCGACTTTTCGTCAAAGTCCGTCAAAACAGCCTCGTAAAAAGTGCCCTCGCCATCGCAAAGGGTAACATTATCTCCCTTTTTCATACGCAAAACACGGCTGATGTGCTTTGCCTCATCACCCGTGATAATTGCTTTATCGCCTTGTAACATTGATTTTGAAATATAAAAGTTTGCCATAACTCACCTCGATACTATGCAGTACCAGTCCTTATCTCTCTGTACGTCTAAAATCTCAAACCCGTTATCTTCGATTGCTTTTTTTACCTCTTCAAAACGGTGTTCAATTATACCGCTGGCAATAAAAACTGCATCGTCTGCCATGTACTGACGTACGTGCGCTGAAAGCGGGATAATAACATCTGCCACAATGTTTGCAACAACAATATCGAAAGGACCTTGTGCGCGAGTTTTTTCTTTAAGTTTTTCGTCTGTTATGATATTACCTGCCCAGACAGTGTATGTACTCTCGTCAATATCATTGAGAGCAGCATTTTGCATCGCAATCTTTTTGCAGTTGGGGTCAATATCTATTGCAAGAGCGCTCTCGGCGCCAATCATAAGCGATATAATAGATAAAATACCGCTTCCGCAACCAAGGTCGAGCACCTTATTACCTTTTTTAACAAGTCGGTCAAGGTTTTCAACGCAAAGGCGTGTTGTTTCGTGCTGACCACTGCCAAAGGTCATACCGGGGTCAATGTTAAACACAATCTTTCCGTCGGAGTCGGGAATTGTTTCCCATTCGGGCTTAATAACGAGCCTGTCGCCCACGTAAATGGGCTTGAAAAACTGCTTCCAGTTATTTTCCCAATCCTCTTCGGAAAGGGACTCGCACTTAATTTCGAGCGAGCCGAACTCATTTTTCGTATCGAGGCTTTTAAAAGCCGAAAGGTCAGCCTTGACGCTTTCGAGGAGACTGAGTCCGTCTTCATTGTTTTCCACGTAGATTTTAACCCTTGTTTCGCCCGACATTTTCCGGCGAAGCTCGTCGTCTACATAGTCCCAGTACTGTTTGTTGTTTTCCAAAAACTCTTCAAAATCTTCCTTATCCTCGATTTCAAAGCCCGCTATGCCCAAATCCGTAAGGCGTGAGCACAGCGCATCTATAGCATTTCGTGTTGTGAAAATGCTTACCGCAAGCCACTGCATAAAATTTCTCCTTATTTAAAATAATCTTTAATCTTATCGGTGAACTTTTTGCGCTGATTGTAGTTCTTTTCGTTGCTTTCCTTTGCAAATTCCTCCAAAATTTCACGCTGGCGTGAGCTTAAGCTGCGCGGAATTTCAACAATAACACGCACAATCTGGTCGCCACGGGAATTTCCTCTGAGGTAGGGGATACCCTTTCCTTTAAGGCGGAATTTTGTGCCATGCTGAGTTGCCTCGGGAATACGCTGAGTAACTGAACCGTCGATGGTGGGAATCTCAATCTCACAACCAAGCGAAGCCTGAACAAAGGTGATCGGCACATCAACATAAACGGTGGTACCCTCACGGGTGAACACGGGGTTTTTCTTGATGTACACTGTAATCAAAAGGTCGCCTGCAGGGCCGCCCTTGCTTCCTGCTTCGCCCTGACCGCGAACAGAAACCGACTGCCCATGGTCAATACCCTGCGGGATATTGACCTCAAGCTTGCGTGTTTTTCTGATTTTGCCCGAGCCACTGCAGTGCTCACACGGTGTAGTAATAATTGTACCATTACCGTTACACTTGCTACACGTGGTTGTCGACGCAAACTGACCAAACGGAGTGTGCTGAACAGAGCGCATCTGACCTGTACCATTACACTGACCGCAAGTTACGGGAGAGGTACCCTTTTTAGCACCGCTTCCGCTACACTCGGGGCAGCTTTCCATACGGATGAGCGTAATTTCCTTTTTACAGCCGAATGCCGCCTCTTCAAAGGTGAGCTCAACCGCCTGCTGAATATTTCTTCCCTTTACGGGGCCGTTTCTGCGGGTTGAGCCGCCAAAGCCGCCACCGAAAAAGCTGCTGAAGATATCGCCCATATCAAAGCCGTCAAAACCGCCGAAGCCACCGCCGCCGCCAAAGCCATTTCCGTCAACGCCTGCGTGGCCGAACTGGTCGTAACGACTCTTTTTCTCGCTATCAGAAAGAACGCCGTAAGCCTCAGCCGCTTCCTTGAATTTTTCCGCCGCTTCGGGATTATCCTTGTTTAAGTCGGGATGATACTGCTTTGCGAGCTTTCTGTATGCTTTTTTTATTTCATCGTCCGAGGCGTTTTTATCAACGCCCAGGACCTCGTAATAATCTCTTTTATCTGCCATAATTTTCTCTCCAAATGCCCAAATTAGGGGAGGCACAACCTCCCCTAATTTAATTAATTTTCTGTGTTATCGGTAAAGTCCGCATCATACACATTGTCAGCATTTGCGTCCTGCTGAGGCTGTTCGCCCTGAGGAGCCTGCTGCTGATAAAGTTTTGCGCTGATTTCGTAGAACTTTTTCTGAAGCTCTTCTGTAGCATTCTTTATAAGGTCTGTATCGTCAGTCTTGAGTGCTTCCTTAACCTTGTTGATTTCAGCCTCAACTGCGCCCTTATCGTTTGCATCAATCTTGTCGCCAAGCTCAGAAAGTGCCTTTTCGCTCTGATATACGAGCTGATCTGCATTGTTTCTTGCGTCGATGCCTTCTTTACGCTTTTTGTCTTCCTCTGCGTACTGCTCAGCTTCCTTGATTGCCTTGTCGATATCCTCGTCGCTGAGATTTGAAGAAGCAGTGATTGTAATCTTCTGCTCCTGACCTGTACCGAGGTCCTTTGCGCTTACGTTTACGATGCCGTTTGCGTCGATATCAAATGTAACCTCAATCTGCGGAACGCCACGGGGAGCAGGTGCAATACCTGAAAGCATAAAGTTACCGAGTGTTTTATTGTCCTTTGCCATTTCACGCTCGCCCTGAAGCACGTGAATGTCAACACTTGTCTGATTATCTGCTGCTGTTGAGAAAATCTGGCTCTTCTTTGTGGGGATTGTTGTATTTCTTTCGATAAGCTTTGTGCAGATGCCGCCCATTGTTTCAATACCGAGAGAAAGGGGAGTAACGTCAAGAAGAACGATATCCTTAACATCGCCGCCGAGAACACCTGCCTGAATTGCCGCACCGAGTGCAACGCATTCATCGGGGTTAATGCCCTTGTGAGGATCTTTGCCGATAAGTGCCTTAACTGCATCGTTAACAGCGGGGATACGGCTTGAACCACCAACCATAAGAACCTTATCAATTTCGCCTGCGCTGAGACCTGCGTCTGCGAGTGCCTTCTTTGTAGGAATAATGCTGCGTTCAACAAGGTCTGCAGTAAGCTCGTTGAATTTTGCTCTTGTAAGAGTTACATCAAGATGCTTGGGACCTGACGCATCAGCAGTGATGAAAGGAAGATTGATGTTGCTTGTCATAACGCCTGAAAGCTCAATCTTTGCCTTTTCAGCCGCCTCTTTAAGACGCTGCATAGCCATAGAATCGCCTGAAAGGTCAATTCCACTTTCCTTTTTGAATTCAGATACAAGGTAAGCAATAATCTTATCGTCAAAGTCGTCGCCACCGAGCTTTGTATCACCGTTTGTAGCAAGAACTTCAAATACGCCATCACCGATATCAAGGATAGATACGTCGAAAGTACCACCGCCAAGGTCATAAACCATAACCTTCTGGTCCTTTTCCTTATCCATACCGTAAGCGAATGCTGCTGCAGTAGGCTCGTTTATAATACGAAGAACCTCAAGACCTGCAATCTTACCTGCGTCCTTTGTTGCCTGACGCTGTGCATCGCTGAAGTATGCAGGAACTGTGATAACTGCCTGAGAAACTGTTTCGCCAAGGTAGCTTTCTGCATCTGCTTTGAGTTTTGCAAGTACCATAGAGCTGATTTCCGGGGGAGTATAGCTCTTATCATCAATATTTACCTTGTAGTTTGTGCCCATTTCTCTCTTGATTGAGATAACTGTTCTGTCAGGGTTTGTAACAGCCTGACGCTTAGCAACCTGACCTACAAGTCTTTCGCCTGTTTTTGTAAATGCAACAACCGAGGGGGTTGTTCTTGCACCCTCTGCGTTTGCGATAACGGTAGGCTCACCGTTTTCCATAACTGCAACGCAGGAGTTTGTTGTACCTAAGTCAATACCAATAATTTTAGACATAATATTTACCTCCAAATATATCAAAAAATTAAAAAACGTAATCAAGGGATTGTTAAGGGGTGTCCCCTTAACAATAAAATCTGTTTAAATCGGGGGCGTGTACCTCGATTTAAACACCTTGCAAGGGCTACCGCGGTGAGCGGTGCGCGAGCGCAAGCCCTTTTCTCGAAGCAAATGCTTTTATGAAATAAAACTTTTGCTTCGAAAGGCTGACAAGGGTCAGCCGTTTTAGTTTGCGACCTTTACCATACTGTAGCGAAGCACGCGGTCGCCGATTTTGTAGCCTTTCTGAAACTCTTCAACCACAATGTTTTCACCGACTGTTTCGTCCTCACAGTGCATTACTGCATTGTGAAAAGCGGGGTCAAAGGGCTCACCCACTGCTTTGATTTCTTCAACGCCAAGGCCTTCAAAAACCTCATCAAAGAGCTTTTTAACCATCAAAACGCCCTCGTAAAAAGCGTCTTTATTTTCTGCCGATTCGATTGCGCGGTCAAAATTATCAATAAGCGGAATAAATTTTTCCACAACAACCGCCTTTGCCTCGGGATAAATGCTTTCCTTTTCTTTAATTGTACGCTTGCGGTAGTTATCGTACTCGGCAAGTGTTCTCATATATTTATCCTTCATATCGGCAAGCTGATTTTCAAGCTCGGTAAGCTGATTGCTTTCCTCGCTGACCTCAGCTTCGACAACCTTTTTTTCTTCTGCTTCTTTTGCCATTTATATCACCTCTTTATTTATCGCCGTAAAGCATCTGACTAAGTATTTCTGTAAGCTTATCATTTATAAGCTCAAGCGAAGAAACAACCCTTGCGTAATTCATACGCTTAGGCCCGATAATTCCTATCTTGCCCGTAAGCTTGTCGCCAACACGGTAGTTTGCTACGACAAGACTGGTATCGCTCATTTCCTCAACACCGTTTTCGCTTCCGATTTTGATGCTGATTTCGTCTCCGGAATCCTCCATCATACCCGAAAGCATTTTCGTAACGTTTTCCTTACTGTCTATAAAGGTAAGGAATTTTTTTGCACGGTCTATATTTTCAAACTCGGGATTGTTTAAAATGTTTGACGCACCGCCGATATACACGCGGTTTGCGCTGTCCTCAAGGCATTCAAGTACAAACTCCATCACAGACTTTAAGAGCGGACCGTAAGAAGCCATCGCCTCGTAAATAAGCATAAGCCTTGCCGCTGTGAAGTCCTCGGCACAAAGGCCTGCGAGCTGACCTGACAAAAAGTTTGAGATAGACTCAATCACGTCGTAATCAACGCCCTCACTAACCTTTAGCTGACGGTTTTTCACAACACCCGTATCGGTTACTACAACAATCAACACAACCGCTTTTTCAATAAGCATAAGCTTAACATTATGAAGCCTGCTCTTTTTTGCCGACGGCATCTCAATAATGGCGGGGTAGTTGGTTGTTTTTGTGATAATATCCGAAATCGTTGAAATAACATTTTCAAGCTGATTGTACTTGCCGTCCATACTGCGCTGGAGATTATTTATCTCATCAAGAGTAAGGCTGTAGCGATTCATAAGCGAATCAACATAAAAACGGTAGCCCATCTCCGACGGAATTCTGCCCGCTGAGGTGTGGGGCTTATCAAGATAACCCATATCCTCAAGGTCAGCCATCTCATTTCTTATGGTGGCGGCGCTGAGACCAAGGTCGTGATTTTTTGCGATATTGCGTGAGCCTACGGGCTCCGCCGTCTGAATGTAATCCTCAATAATTGCCTGAAGAATCAGCCTTTTTCTTTCCGAAAGCTCCATACGCTCACCTCTTTTTCAAGTTATTAGCACTCGCTATAGCTGAGTGCTAATAATAATCTACCACTGCATTTGTCTTTTGTCAAGCATTATTTTCTAATATATCCAATTCTTTTATAAAAATGAGAAAACAGGCTTTGACTTTTACGCTCTTTTATTGTATAATTACCTTTATAAATATTATGTTGGGAGAAAAGGACTTGTCGAAGGAAAATATAAAGGTCAGCCCCGAAGAGATAGCCTTGCAAAAGCAGGCAATGGCTGATATAAAAAAGAGCTTTTGCGGTAAAACTAAATATGCAGTTGTTGAAACCTTTGGCTGTCAGCAAAATGTGAACGATTCGCAAAGGCTGATGGGTATGCTTACCGAAATGGGCTATTCTTTAACCGAAGAGCGTGAAAAGGCGGATATTATCATCTTTAACACCTGCGCCGTGCGTGAAAATGCGGAGGCGAGGGTTTTCGGCAACTTAGGCGAGCTTAAACGCCTTAAAAGAAAAAAGGAAGACCTTGTAATTGCCGTTTGCGGATGTATGGTTCAGCAGGAGCACATCGCAAACAGGGTGCGGGCGAAATTTCGCCATGTTGATCTGGTGTTCGGCACAAGTCGGAGGCCAAGCGGTCTTAGGAAGACAAGGCTTAACTACA
>JAZRPN010000012.1:0-25944 GCA_045649225.1 Clostridia bacterium
CTTTCAGAGATAATTTCCTTGAGGTCGGGGTTGATTTATCCGAGGTATTGTTTGTATGTACCGCAAATACGCTTGATACAGTGCCCGCCCCTCTGATTGACAGACTTGAAATAATAGAGGTTTCAAGCTATACGGACGATGAAAAGCATTCAATAGCAAAAGACTATCTTATTCCCAAGCAGATGAAAAAGCACTCTCTGTCCAAAAAGGAATTAGTTATATCAGACAGTGCAGTAAGAAAGCTTATTTGCGATTATACAAGAGAGTCCGGCGTGCGAAACTTAGAGCGTGAGATTGGCTTAATCTGCAGAAAAGCAGTTATGGCACTTGAAGAAGAAAGCTCTGCAAAAATTACTGTGAATGCTAAAAACATTGCCCAATTCAGTGGACCTGCAAAATATATTCGAGATACCTTTGAAGGTGCAGACTCGGTTGGCGTAGTTAACGGACTTGCTTGGACGCAAGCTGGCGGAGAGATTTTACAGTGTGAGGCTTCTATAGTTGACGGAAGCGGTAAAATTCAAATCACAGGAAAACTTGGCGATGTGATGAAAGAGTCCGCACAGACTGCCATAAGCTTTGTTCGCAGTATTGCACGTAATTATAGTATTGACAAGGATTTTTATGAGAAAAAGGATATACATATCCATTTCCCCGAGGGTGCAGTCCCCAAAGACGGTCCGAGCGCAGGTATCACAATCGCGACAGCGGTTTTAAGTGCTTTGACTAACATTGCGGTGAGAAAAACAATTGCTATGACAGGCGAAATTTCTCTCCGCGGCCGTGTACTTCCCATCGGCGGGCTTAGAGAAAAAGCTCTTGCAGCATACAGACTTGGAATAAGAGAAATTATTATCCCAAAAGCCAATAAAAAGGATTTAAGTGATATCCCCTCTGATATACTTTCGCAGTTAACTATACATACAGTAACCGACTGCAACGAGGTATTTATGCTATCACTTACTACACATAATTTAAAGAATAATGATGCAGTTCTTAAAAATCATTGCATCGAAAGGAAATCTGATTATGAATATACACAATGTTGAACTGACGATTTCTGCAGTTTCGCCTAAGCAGTATCCTGAAACGGTTTTCCCCGATATTGCTTTTGCGGGCAGAAGTAATGTAGGAAAAAGCTCATTTATAAACAAGATGCTTAACAGAAAAAGTCTGGCAAGAACAAGTTCTAAACCCGGCAAAACAGCGACCATTAACTTTTATAATATTGATGATCAGCTTAATTTTGTCGACTTGCCTGGCTATGGATACGCAAGCGTCAGCAAAGACGAAAAGAAAAAATGGGGAAATATGATTGAAACATATCTTAATACCCGTGATACTCTTATGTGCACAGTTCTTCTTGTGGATGCACGCCACAAACCGACAAAAGATGATATATCTATGCTTAACTACATACGTTACAGACACGGATACGCTTTTGTAGTGGCAACGAAATGCGACAAAATAGCAAAAACAAAGCTTAATGAGCATCTTGACGATATCTATTACACTCTCGAACTTGGAGATGATGATATTCTTATGCCTTTCAGTTCTGAAACGGGGTTTGGTCGCGAGGATATCTGGGAAGCAATTTATGAAATTTGCGAAATTGAAAATCCTGAATAATTTTACCAGTAATGTTCATAATATCCTGTAAGGAGTGATATTATGGATTATAAAGGCACTAAAACAGAGCAAAATCTTTTGGCAGCATTTGCCGGAGAATCACAGGCGCGCAACAAATACACATATTTTGCATCCGTTGCGAGAGAAAACGGTTTTGAACAAATTGCAGCAATTTTTGAAGAAACAGCAAATAATGAAAAAGAACATGCTGAGTTATGGTTTAGAGAACTTGGACTTCTCAGCAATAAAACTGACGCTGCCCTGCTTGCTGCAGCGGAAGGTGAAAACTACGAATGGACAGAGATGTATAAGGAATTTGCCGAAGTTGCTGAAAGTGAGGGCTTTGGCAAACTTGCAGAGCGTTTCAGGGCTGTTGCAGAAATTGAAAAGGCACACGAGAAGCGTTTCCGTGCACTTTTAGAAAACATCAACACCAATCAGGTGTTTGAAAAATCAACCGAAACTATGTGGATATGTCGTAACTGCGGCCATATCGTGTTTGGTAAAAAAGCACCTGAGACCTGCCCTGTGTGTTACCATCCGCAAAGCTATTTTGAAGTGCAAAAAGAAAATTATTAAAAAAAGAGACTGTAAACATTGGTTTACAGTCTCTTTTTACATACATTATTATGCTAATTCTTTTTCAAGATTTTTACGGATTGCCGCAATGAAATCCTTTGAGTTGACTATCGTAGGTGCTTCGCCTTCCCAAAGACCTGCAAGGTCCTTAGTAAGAATTGCACTCTCGATAGTATCTATGCAAGCTTTCTCAAGCTTTCTTGCAAATTCACAGAGTTCAGGTGTTTTGTCAAGCTCACCGCGTTTTAAAAGAGCGCCGCTCCACGCAAAAATGGTTGCAATGGGGTTTGTAGAAGTCTCTTCGCCTTTGAGATACTTATAGTAGTGGCGTGTAACTGTTCCATGGGCTGCCTCGTATTCAAAGTTTCCGTCAGGGCTTACAAGAACAGATGTCATCATAGCAAGTGAACCAAATGCTGTAGATACCATATCACTCATAACGTCGCCGTCGTAATTTTTACAAGCCCAGATATATCCGCCTTCACTTCTTATAACACGAGCTACAGCGTCATCAATAAGTGTATAGAAATATTCAATGCCAAGCTTTTCAAACTCTTCCTTATACTCTTTTTCATATATATCCTGGAAAATAAGCTTAAAGGTCTGGTCGTACTGCTTTGAAATGGTATCCTTAGTTGCAAACCAAAGGTCCTGCTTGGTGTCAATAGCGTATCTGAAGCACGAATGTGCAAAAGAAATAATTGAACTGTCCTTATTGTACTGTCCCTGCAGCACTCCGCCACACTCAAAATCATAGATTGTTTTGCGCGTCTCTTCCCCGCTTTCAGTTGTGAAAACAAGCTCTGCCTTACCCTTTTCTGTCGTTCTTATCTCTGATGCCTTGTAAACATCACCATAGGCGTGTCTTGCTATTGTAATCGGCTTTTTCCAGTTCTTAACAACGGGGCTTATACCTTTTACAAGAATGGGTGCACGGAAAACCGTTCCATCAAGGATTGCACGAATAGTTCCGTTCGGGCTTTTCCACATTTCTTTAAGATTATACTCCTCCACACGCTGAGCATTGGGTGTAATGGTTGCACACTTTACACCTACATGGTACTTTTTGATTGCTTCACCCGCTTCAAAGGTTACCTTGTCATTTGTTTCGTCCCTGTATTTAAGCCCAAGGTCATAATATTCAGTCTGAAGATCAACAAACGGAATGATAAGCTCGTCCTTTATCATTTGCCAGAGGATACGGGTCATTTCGTCGCCGTCCATCTCAACTATTTTGTTTAGCATTTGTATTTTAGCCATTGTTTTTCATCCTTTCGGCGTAGTAGTTCATAAGACATCCATCAAGGATAATCTGTCTTTCATCATCTGTAAGACCTGCAATATTAAGCTTTATTTCTGTCTTTTTGCCGTCCTTTGTTATTACATAGCCTTTGGCAGTTTCCTGAGCGTTCTTGATGATTGTTCTTATCTCAGGAACAAAGATGTAGTCTCCGTCTGAGTAGTTAAACTCTGTCTCTTTATCTATTGTAAACGGAAGGATACCCCAGTTTATACAGTTTGAACGATATCTCTTTGTTGCATATTCATAACAGATATTACCAAGACCGCCAAGTACTTTCTGACAGCTTGCCGCCTGTTCTCTTGCGGAGCCGTCCCCCGGCTTTTTAGCAAATACGCAGGAACCAAACTGCGTATTCTTTACAATTTCCTCTCCGCCAAAATCCTTTAACACATCAATGAGTTCCTGAGAAATTTCACCGTTTTGGCGCTTATTTTCAGTATCACGGATTGATTTGCTTCTCTCAACATATTCCGGAACACGCCTTGAAAGAGCAAACTCAGAAAGCCTTAACGGATTTGAACGGTAGCTTGATGTTTCGCCCGACGGAATAAGTTCATCCGTTGTTGTAACATCATCAAAGATAACTGCCGCAAGCTTTAAGAGAACATTTTCTCCAAGCGGATACATTTTGGGCCAGTCAGTAATATTAGGACCAAACTTAAGTTCTGCGTCTGCGTCCGGCTTATTAAAGCCATTATATACACGCTTTTCGTATACACCGCCGTCGAATGTATATTCGTAGTTTGATTTTTCGTAATCAACGTCTGTTGCGGCTGTAAGCACACCGCCATTTGCTGCAGTTGCTGCAATAGAACGTGCATCCATAAGCGCAACACCGCTAAGCTGACCGTCTGATGGCTTAGAACCTTCTCTGTTCGGGAAGTTACGCGTTGTATGCCTGATTGAAAGAGCGCTGTTTGATGGAACATCTCCTGCACCGAAGCAAGGGCCACAGAAACAAGGCTTAAACACTGCACCTGCTTCAAGGAGTGTTTTCTGTACTCCGTTATTAAGAAGCGCAATATTTATCGGCACGCTTGACGGATATACGCTCAGGCTGAAATATCCATCTCCGGTACTTTTTCCACTGAGGATATCTGCAGCTTCGCAAATGCTTTCATACATACCGCCACTGCAGCCTGCGATAATACCCTGGTCTACCATAACCTTGCCATCGACAATTTTGTCAGCAAGAGAATAATTTACCTTGTCTCCAAACTGTTTCTTTGCATTTTGCTCAATTTCATTAAAGATATCAGCAGCATTTTGTGTAAGCTCGTGTATTGTATATACATTGGATGGATGAAACGGCATTGCAATCATTGCTTCAACCTTTGCAAGGTCAATCACAACCGCTTTATCGTAATATGCACCGTCGTCAGGAGAAAGCTTTTTATATTCACTCTTTCTGTTATGTACGGAAAGATATTCCTCTGTTTTTTCGTCAGTACACCAAATGGATGAAAGACAGGTTGTTTCCGTTGTCATAACATCAATGCCAATACGGAAGTCCATTGAAAGCTTATTAACGCCCGGACCCACAAATTCAAGAACACAGTTTTTAACAAAACCATCCTTAAATGTTTCCCCTACGAGCGCAAGAGCAACGTCCTGTGGACCTATTCCCTTTTTGGGCTCATTTTCAAGATAAACCATTACCACCTGTGGAGCGGGAACATCGTAAGTATTTGAAAGAAGCTGTTTTACAAGTTCAGGTCCACCCTCGCCGACGCCCATTGTGCCAATAGCACCGTAACGGGTATGACTATCAGAACCGAGAATCATTTTTCCGCAGCCTGCCATCTGCTCACGTGCATACTGATGTATTACCGCCTGATTTGCAGGAACGTAAATTCCGCCGTACTTTTTAGCGGCAGAAAGTCCAAACACATGGTCATCCTCATTTATCGTACCACCAACTGCACAAAGACTGTTATGGCAGTTAGTAAGCGCGTAAGGTACGGGAAATTTCTCAAGTCCGCTTGCCCTTGCAGTCTGAATGATACCAACATAGGTAATATCATGCGAAATAAGAGCATCGAACTTTATGTTCATCTTATCAGACTTTGATTTATCCGTACAATGCGCACGCATTATCTTATATGCAAGTGTTTTTTCGCGACACTCGTTTTCGCTACCAAAAATTGTTGCACCTTCCTGAGCGGAGATTATTTTTCCGTCATCATTAAGGTACACACCGTTTTCGATTCGTTTAATCATATACAGTACCTCCAAAACCTAATAGAGATACTATATCATATTTTTTGCCTGAGTACAATCGTTTTTTGTATTTTTTACTCGTTTCTTACACCAATTATGTGTAAAAATCTCGCAAAAGAGTATTTATAGGTCGAAATCGGCCTCATATATGAGTTGAAATGATGTGCGCAAACAAAAATTTGGCCGCTTTCTGTATTGGTTATCACAGCACTTTGGAAAATATTACCGTTTTCGTCTGCGAATGCAACAACATCTCCAACCTCAGCCTCGTTTTCAGGCACTTCTTTTCCGTATGGACCTGCTCCTTTGTTGTTTATCAAAAATTTAAAAAGCTCTGAGTGCACATTCCATGATTTACTTTTGCTGTTCCTGTTCTTATAATACCATCCTTCGCCTTTTGATTTATTCATCACCCCTGCGCCCGAATATAAACATTCAGACACAAATCCTGCTCCACAGCTGTGTTTTCCCGTAGAAAAATTCGGATTTTCCCTAAGCGCCCATTCCTTTGCATAGTCTATAGCAGCTTCTCTGTCAAATAATTGCATTTTCATTTTCTCCCCAAATAAAATTTATAGTTGTACGATAAATTCTATTGACAAATCCTTAAAATATTAGTAAAATATACTCGTTGTGAGAAAATAAGAGCGTGCTGGTGTGGCTCAATGGTAGAGCAGCGGTATCGTAAACCGCAGGTTGCAAGTTCGATTCTTGTCACCAGCTCCAAAAAGCCTAAAAGCAAACGCTTTTAGGCTTTTATTGCGCGAAAAACAAGGTATTAAAGGAGATTTCTATGAGTAAGCTATACCCTACCCCTCATATAGACGCTACCCCCGATGATTTTGCAAAAACCGTTCTTATGCCTGGAGATCCGTTAAGGTCCGAATTCATTGCAAAAACATTTTTGACGGACGCCCGTATGGTTAACAATGTGCGTGGCATTCAAGGCTATACAGGCAAATATAAGGGAAAAGAAGTTTCTGTGATGGCAAGCGGTATGGGAATGCCATCGATGGGAATTTACTCCTACGAGCTTTTTAATTTCTTTGATGTTGATAACATCATCAGAATAGGCTCTGCAGGCGCTATGTCATCCAAAATAAAGATACGTGATATAGTCATTGGTATGGGCGCATGTACAAACTCCAATTTTGCCAATCAATTCAATCTCGGAGGAACATTCTCCCCCATTTGCAGTTACGAACTTCTAAAAAAATGCACAAATATTGCCAACGGACTTAATTTAAAGTATCATGTAGGTAATTTGCTATCATCAGATATATTTTATGATGATAGTGCAAGCGAAGAAGTTACACCAAGTTGGGCAAAAATGGGTGTTATGGCGGTTGAAATGGAAGCTGCGGCGCTTTATATGAATGCTGCACGCTCAGGTAAAAACGCGCTTGCGATCTGTACAATTTCAGACCATTTGTTAACTAAAGAGGAAACAACGGCCGAGGAAAGGCAAACCTCTTTCACTGAAATGATGGAGCTTGCGCTTGAAACTGCAATAAAATAATATAAAGAGCATATCGCCTGATATGCTCTTTTTTGTTAATAAAATGCAAGACATTGGTTATAATATTGTCAATGAATTGGAGGGTCTGTATGAGAAAATCTGTATGGATTGACAGCGTTGAATTACCGAAATTCAAAACTTTGAAAGGCGATAAAAAAACTGATGTTTTAATTATCGGCGGGGGAATTTGCGGTATCTTATGTGCATATTTATTAAAACAGTCAGGTACAGACTGCATCGTTGTAGAGGGCAGTACCATATGTAGTGGAACAACTAAAAATACTACTGCAAAAATTACATCCCAGCACGGTTTGATTTACAACAAATTGCTTGAGAATCTGGGTAAGGAAAAGGCACAGTTATATCTTAATGCCAATGAAATGGCGGTTGCCGAATTTTCGATGTTTGCAAAGGGTATTGACTGTGATTTTGAGATTAAATCCGCTTACACCTACTCTCTTACAGACAGTCAGAAGATTGAAGATGAGATAAAAGCTGTGAATTCACTTGGATTTAAGGCGCAATTTTCCGAAACAAGGGAGCTACCGTTTGAAACTATTGGTGCAATTTGTTTTCCAAATCAAGCACAGTTTAATCCGCTTAAATTTATCGCTGAGATATCAAAAAAGCTTGAAATTTACGAAAACACTTTTATAAGAGACATAACACCTCAAGCGGCTATATCGGATAACGGTAAAATTACCGCAAAAAAGATTATTGTAGCGACGCATTTCCCATTTATTAACAAGCACGGAGCCTATTTCTTAAAGCTTTACCAGGATCGAAGCTACGTATCGGCATATGAAAATGCAAAGAAAATTGAGGGAATGTACGTCGATGAAGTAAAAAACGGATTGTCATTCAGTTCATACGATGACTTGCTTTTTATAGGCGGCGGAGGGCATCGTACCGGAAAAAACGGCGAAAACTGGGGTGCAATTGAAAAAATACAAAAGGCATATTATCCAAACAGTTTTTTAAGGTACAGTTGGTCAACGCAGGACTGTATGAGCCTTGACTCTATTCCCTACATCGGTAAATATTCCGCCAGGACACCAAACCTTTTTGTTGCAACGGGGTTTAATAAATGGGGTATGTCATCGTCAATGGTTGCCGCCCAGATCCTGTGCGACCTTGTAAATGAAAAACCAAACGATTTTGCAGAGCTTTTTACCCCCGAAAGAAGCATCTTAAAGCCACAGCTTTTGGTTAATACTGCTGAAACTTTGACAAACTTCCTTACCCCCACTGTAAAGCGTTGCCCGCATCTTGGTTGTGCATTAAAATGGAACAAGACAGAGCACAGTTGGGATTGCCCGTGCCACGGATCTCGCTTTGACAAAAATGGAAAGCTTATTGACAATCCGTCTACAGGAGATGCGAGAGTATAAATTTTATCAGTATAAAAAGAAAAATCACCTCATATATTTTATCAAGTTAAATATATGGGGTGATTTTTTTGAAGGATTATATTGAACATCGAGCAATTATACTGGGCGAATACATAATAGAAAACAAAGCGACCGTAAGAAATGCCGCAAAGAAGTTTTCTCTTTCAAAATCCAGCGTACATAAGGACATCACAGACCGACTCGTAAAAACCGATCCGATACTTGCAAGAGAGGTTAAGACAGTACTGGATAAAAACAAATCTGAGCGCCATATACGCGGAGGTCTTGCTACAAAACAAAAATACGCCGATTTAAGAAATTCAGTTCAAAATCATAACAGCAAAAATGCACATAAGAACTGTAAATAAAGAGGCAATGATCATCTTAACATTTATGACGCTTTGTTTTTCACTCTTTTTATTTACTATACCGATTTTACGAAGCATGCCTACAAACGGTTTATATACAAGAAGTGTAATAGCCGAATTCAGCGCCGTCTTAATCAAATTAAACGGAAGAAAAATCGGTAAAAGCATTTTTACTATTTCTCCTCGTGTTGTTTCCATATAAAGCGGCGTTATAAGATAATTCCACACAAGCATAGATGCTGTTGCAGCTATGCTTCCCGCAATTAATCCTATTACTGCATATTTTTGAGTTCTGTTACTTTTATATATTGCTGCGGCTACACATGCAAAGCTGCACGTTGAAATAACATTCATTAAAAAGCCTATCGGACCCGTTCCGCTTATAGTTAAAAGCTCAGCTAAAGAAACGATTACGGATATCACAAAAGCACTAAGCGGTCCAAAGATAAAGCCTCCTATTGCAATAACAACATCCTTAGGGTCGTATTTTAAAAATGATAATATGCTTATCGGTACAAGCTTTGCAACGAAAACGATAACGTAAGCCAACGCACAAAGCATTGCTATACACACCATTTTTTTTGTTTTTGTCATAAATAATCACCTACTAAAAAAAGAAGCAACCAAGCATAGGGAGGTTGCTTCTTTAGTCGTTTAAAGAACTTCTTCTATCATCCGGACTATACCGTCGGTTACAGAATTGCACTGTATCAGCTTTGCAAAGCAAAGGTCGTGGACTTTTACCACCGGTAAGGAATTTCACCTCTCCCTGAAGAAAATATATTTATTCTGTTTTTCCAGCCTCTTCAGTTTTCTGAGCCTCGTACTCTTCTGCAGTCTGAACTGTATAGTTTTCCTTTTCGTACTTAGCCTGAGCTGCAGCCTGTGCATCCTGAATTTTTTTGAAGAATGTATCAATCTTCTGGTCATCAAATGAAGATTTCGTAGACTCAATTCTTTCGTTTACAATTTCAATAACCTTAGTCTGAAGCAGTTCGTTTTTATATGCCTGGAATTCATCTATTGTGGTATCTATAGCATATCTCTTGATAATATGATATCCATAGCTTGTTTTTACAGGCTCTGTGGTGTATTCACCAATTTCAAGGTTTTTCGAGGCCTCTTCAAATTCTTCTACCATCTCACCTACACCAAAGAGATAGTATTTATCCTTAGCCATACCCGGGTCCTCGTCATATTCATCAATAATGCTGTTGAAGTCTTCACCCTTGTCAAGCTTTTTAATAACCTCTTTTGCTATTTTAAGAGCTTCGGCATCACTCTTTGCCTCTTTCGTTACATTACCTTCAGCATCGGTTTCTGCCTGTGTTGAAATGAGGATATGCTGAACTCTCCACTTATCTTCGTTTTCCTTGAGGAAATCCTTTTCAATTGATTTATCTTCAATATAGGCTTTTCCGCCCTTTGCTGTAAGCTTTTCATAAAGACTATTATACAACTCGCACAAAATAAGATAATTATCGAAAGCCTTATCAGTGGTGTATATAGATGCTATAAATTCCTCATAGCCTTTTTTATCACTATAGTTCTGAGCTATAATCTCTTCCTTCTGCTCTGCAACTTTATTTTTCATGTCCTTATCAATTTTGATTTTGTTTTCTTTGGCAAGGTCATACGTTGCGTACATCTGCTTGAGCTGATCCATAGTGGTTTCTCTTACTAGGTTTTCGCCGGTTCTTCCCGCCTCGATATCTGAGCTGAACCAGTTCGGATTATAAGAAGAATAATACTGATCAAAAGTGTTATAAACAAGGTTATAAATAAGATTATACTCTGCCTGCGAAATCTTATGACTGCCTATCGTTGCAACTATAGAGTTATCATATTCACTATCACTCTTATTTGTACCTGAACAACCTGTAAAAAGCATTATAAAGCAAAGCGCAAGCGCTGTAAGGGATAATATTTTCTTTTTCATTAGTCCCATTCCTTTCAAAATAAATATCTTTTAAAAATTATACATTATTGCTCGCCATTTTGCAAGCCTTTTAATATTTTATTTACACTTTCGACGATTTCATTGCTTTTCAGATTTTTTTCGCGGAGTAAAAGATACGGATTTTCACCTGCTCCGAAGAGTATTTTTCCGCGATTTTTTGCCGCAAGCTCTGAAATTTTTTCGATAAGTTCTTTGTTTATACGAACAAACTTAAATACTATACCGTTTTCTGCGTGTGCAATTTCCTTTATTCCTATATTTTGAGCAGCAACACGAATCATCTGAATATCAAGCAGAGAGTACGTTTCGTTTGGAATTTCTCCATATCTGTCTTCAAAGCTTTCTTCCACCGAATATCTGTCAGATATATTCTGTATTTCCGCAATTTGTTTGTACGCATCAATTCTCATCGAAGATGTGGGAATATAGCTATCAGGGATAAATGCATTTATGTTAAGATCAACCAGTGTTTCCGTTTTTTCTTCCTTGCTTGGGAGTCCCATTGCATCGTTTACCGCTTCTTCCAGAATTGAGCAGTACATATCATATCCGACGCTCAGCATAAACCCGTGTTGTTCGGGACCTAAAACATTTCCCGCGCCCCTGATTTCAAGGTCTCGCATCGCAATTCTGAAGCCTGAACCAAACTCAGTAAATTCACGGATTGCACGCAAGCGTTTTTCTGCAATTTCGTCAAGGATTTTATTCTTTCTATAAGTAAAATATGCGTAAGCAAGCCTGTTTGACCTACCAACACGCCCTCTGAGCTGATAGAGCTGACTCAGGCCGAGCGTATCGGCGTTTTCAATTATTATTGTATTGACGTTGGGAATATCGAGACCCGTTTCGATAATCGTGGTGCATACTAAAACATCTATCTCACCGTTTTGCACACTCATCATAATATCGTCAAGCTCTGTTTCATTCATCCTGCCGTGTGCAACACTGATTCTCGCATTTGGTACAAGATTTGAAATTCTTTGTGCTATTTTATAAATGGATTCAACCCTGTTGTGAAGATAATACACCTGTCCGCCACGGGATACTTCTCTCTCAATTGCGTTGCGTATAACTGCCTCATTATACTCAAGAACATAAGTTTGCACAGGGTGGCGGTCATCCGGAGGTGAAGTAAGTACACTCATATCACGGATGCCTATCATAGCCATATGAAGCGTTCTAGGAATCGGAGTTGCAGAAAGCGTAAGAACGTCAACATTTTTCTTCATTTCCTTGATTTTTTCCTTATGAGTTACTCCAAAGCGTTGTTCCTCATCCACTATAAGAAATCCAAGCTTTTTAAACACAACATTCTTTGACAAAAGCTTGTGTGTACCTATAACAATATCGCACTCGCCAGTTTCAAGCATTTTAAGTGTTTTCTTTGCTTCACCTTGCGTACAAAAACGTGATAATAATCGAACAGTTATCGGAAACTCTTTCATTCTTTCAACAAAGTTCTTATAATGCTGCGATGCAAGAATGGTGGTCGGTACAAGATAAGCAACCTGATACCCCTCCATTACCGCCTTAAAAGCTCCTCGCATTGCAACTTCTGTTTTTCCGTACCCTACATCACCACAAAGAAGTCTGTCCATCGGTCGTGTGCTTTCCATATCGTTTTTCATTTCCTGCACACTTCTGAGCTGATCCTCGGTTTCTTCGTATGGAAATAAATCTTCAAATTTATGTTGCCACGGTGTATCGGGCGAAAATGCCACACCCTGCATTTTTTGACGCTCTGCATAAAGAAGAACCAGCTTTTGCGCCATTTCTTCCACCGACTGACGTACCCTGCGTTTTGCGTTTGCCCATTCGGGAGAACCAAGCTTGTTGAGTTTAACAGCCTTATTCTCTGCACCTGTATATTTACTGACAGCATCAAGCTGACCTACAGGCAGATAAAGGTTATCCTCTCCCCTGTACGACAGTTTAATATAGTCTTTGGATATGTTGTTAACCTTCATTCTTACGATGCCGAGATATCGACCTATGCCGTGTATTTTGTGAACAACATAATCCCCGATTTCAAGTTGATTTATATTTTTAATCTTAGAAGTATCTTTATCACGACGCACACTGCGTTTTTTCTTTTCAGCCGCAAAGATTTCCTTGTCGCTTACAACAACAATTTTCTCGTCGGGATATTCAAAGCCTTTTGTTATGCTTCCCGCTAACACGGTAACATATTTTTCAGATAAGGACTGAGCGTTTTCCACGTAAGATGCACTTATACTGTGTTCTTCAAGCATCTGCGTGATTTTCTTTGCACGTGATGTGCTTCCGCCAAGGATTACAATGCGCTGTTTTTCCTGCTGCCACTGATTTAAATCATTGATTAAAAACTCAATGTTTCCACTGTAACTGCTCATTCCCTTTGAATTCACAGTAAGCTCTTTTTGCGGTTTATAGTCGGGGCATGCATTTCCTATAGCGGAAAGACCGATGCAATTTCTGTCGGAGATTTCATTTATCAAAACACGATAGTCGTTGATATAGGTTTTTTCAGCCCGTACTTCTCCCTTTTCGGCAAGGGTTTTTATGTTTTCGTTAAGTTCCCATTCTACAGCTTTTGCAGACTCACTAACCTTTAATGGCTCGTCAATAAAAATTATATAATTGTCATCAAGATATGAAAGCATTGATGATTGTTCATCATTTGTCGATACAGGTAAAATTGTTGTCGACTGTATTTTTTCAATACTAAGCTGTGTTTCACAGTCAAACAAGCGCAAGGAATCAATATCATCCCCAAAAAGCTCCATTCTTATCGGATTTTGGCTATCGGGTGAAAAAACATCTATTATTCCGCCACGAACTGCAAACTGCCCACGGAGGTTTACACTATCAACACGGGAATATCCCATCTGCGTAAGCTTTTCAGGAAGAATAGTCGAGTCGGTAGTTTTGCCGTATTCAAGCACTAGCTTTAAGTCACTTAAACTATTTTTGGGCATAACAAAATGCAGCAACGACTCAATCGACGTAACTGCTGCTGCACCCTCCGACAATCTGCCTAAAGCAGCTGCACGGTCATTTTCAAGTTCATGATCCGATGCATCTACCTTATGGACAACGACATCTTTTTTGGGAATATAAACACATTCACTTCCCAAAAAGAACGAAAGGTCATCATATATTCTTTTACTATGCAATTCATTTTGTGTAACGACAAATGCTTTCTTGCCCGTTTTTTCACAGATTGAACTGATGAGATGTGCTTTCTGGGCATCAGCCGTTCCACTTATATTAATTGGAAACTGCTTGCTTTGAACACATTCTGTTACACAATTGAACTCCCTGGAATTATCAAGCAGATGGTTTAAAACATTCATCAAATCACAATTCCTTATTGTTAAATCTGTTCATTGCTTCGCTTGTGCCTTTGTTGATTATATCAGAAATAATATCATCAATATGTTTGATCGCACTTGTTACTTTAACACCGTCTTCATCATTGAAATGCCCAAGAACATGATCGACGAGATTATGTTCGGCAGCTCCAACGCCAAAACGAACACGGGGGAATTTATCAGAATTCAAAAGATAAATTATGTTTTTCATACCATTATGCCCGCCTGCACTTCCTGACGGACGAATTCTCACCTTGCCTGGCTCAAGGTCTATATCATCGTAAATTACAATTATATTTTCTGTCGGGATTTTGAAAAAAGCCGCAGCATCCCTTACGCTTTCTCCGCTTAAGTTCATAAACGTCTGGGGCTTCATAACAACACATTTTTCGCCGTTGATGATGCAATCACCATAAATTGCCTTGAACTTTAATTTTGACATATTTATGCCAAGCTTATGTGCAAGATAATCGATCGCTACAAAGCCAACATTATGGCGGGTTTTTTCGTATTCCTTCCCGGGATTACCCAATCCAACTATAAGATACATCTTTTTCACTCCACAACGGGGCTGCATCGCACAAACGCGGTGCAGCCCCATTATTTTAATTATACGTTATATATTTCCTTAAAATGCAAATAATTATACGAAAAGCGGACTAACTGAAATATCTTCGTAGATACGTTCAATTGCCTCGGCAAAGATAGGAGCAACACTGAGAACTTTTGTCTTCTCCATAATCTTTTCCTGCGGAAGCTCAATTGTGTTAAGGCATACAAGCTCTTTGATCGGACTCTTTTCCAAACGCTCTATAGCCGGACCGCTGAGAACAGGATGTGTACAGCAAGCAAATACTTCCTTAGCACCTTTTTCCATAAGAGCCTCAGCACCGTGAACGATTGTTCCTGCAGTATCAATCATATCGTCAACGAGAATAACACGCTTGTCCTTGATTTCGCCGATAATGTTCATAACTTCGCTCACATTGGGTTTCGGGCGACGCTTATCTATAATTGCAATCGGAGCATGGAGTTTTTGTGCAAAGTTTCTTGCACGTGTAACGCTACCAAAGTCGGGAGACACAACAACAACTTCATCAATGCAGTCTTTGAATTTCTCTAAGTAGTACGGTGCAAGAATCGGGCCGCCAAGCAAATGGTCAACAGGGATATTAAAGAAGCCCTGAATCTGCGGAGCATGAAGATCCATTGTGAGAACTCTGTCTGCACCGGCTGTAGTGATAAGGTCAGCAACAAGCTTTGCACTGATCGGGTCTCTTGCTTTTGCCTTTCTATCCTGACGGGCATATCCAAAATAAGGGATAACAGCAGTTATTCTTCCTGCAGATGCACGCTTGAACGCATCAATCATTATGAGCATTTCCATAAGATTGTCATTAACGGGTGAGCTTGTTGACTGAACAACAAACACATCGCTTCCACGTACCGTTTCTCCAATGTTGACTGAAATTTCGCCATCAGAAAACTGCTTTACTTCAGATGCACCTACGCTGAGATGAAGCTCCTTTGCAATTTCCTGGGCAAGATTTGGGTTTGAATTTGCCGCAAATAATTTGATGTTTTTTCCGTGTGGTATCATTTCTGTCATTCCTCCGATTATTTTATATATTAATTTTTATTCAAGCGTTTTAAAATATTTTATCGTAACATCTGTTACCGATAAAACAAGTTCAACATATTATGTATTGAACAATCCCCTGTTTATTCTTCAACTGTTTCGTTTTCAGTCTTTAAAAACTCATCGTACTTTTCTAAGATAGCGTCCTGAAGTTCAACACGCATCTCTGATGTTATGGGATGCACGATATCCCTATAAGTACCGTCTGCAGTTCTTCTGCTTGGCATTGCTGCAAAGAGTTTTTCATGTCCTTCTATAATTTTAATGTCGTGTACTACGAATGCGTCGTCAAATGTTACCGAAACAACGGCTTTCATTTTTCCTTCCTGAGAAATTTTTCTGATTTTAATATCAGTAATCCTCATACTTTTTTCCCTCCAAAAAAATTTTTTTAATTTTTTTATTTTTTCTCTTGATTTTTTCCTATATAATGTATAATATCAAATAATGAGTAGTATTTCAACAAAAAAATAAAAATTTTTCTAAAATTACAAGAAATGTATAAAGGCGAGTGATTTTTTTGAGCAATATTTCTATTAAAGAAGGAATGCACATCTACCTTATAGGTATTGGCGGTATAAGTATGTCAGGCATTGCACAAATGCTTAAAAAAGATAAATGCACAATTTCAGGCTCGGACAGAGCCTCTTCTCCACTTACGGAAAAGCTTTCTGATATGGGCATAAAGGTGCATATAGGTCATAACTCAGAAAATATTACAAAGGACATTGACCTTGTTGTGTACAGTGCAGCAATCCCTGCTGATAATCCTGAGAGAATGCGTGCATCAGAGCTCGGCATTTTACAGATCGACAGAGCTGAAATGCTTGGAATGATTATGAAGGGCTACAATTGTCCTATCGCTGTCAGCGGAACTCACGGCAAAACAACCACATCGGGAATGCTTACCCACATTTTTGTTGAATTCGGCAAAAACCCTACCGTTACTGTTGGCGGTGAGCTTGATATTATACAGGGAAACGTCCATATAGGTTCAAAGGATTACTTTATTGCCGAAGCCTGTGAATACCATCAGAGCTTTTTAAGATTTTTCCCGAAAATTACTATTATAACCAACATTGAAGCTGATCATCTTGATTACTTCCGTGATCTGGATCATATTATTGATACCTTCCGTCAACTTGCTCTTCTCACCCCTGACGACGGTGCGATAATAATAAACGGTGAAGATAATAATATCAAAAAAGCTTTAGACGGCGTTGATAAAAAGATTATTACATTTGGTCTATGCGGAGACTATGACTATACAATCGATAATCTTTCTCACGACGGATTTAATCACTACAGTTTTACTGTTCTTAAAAAGGGTCAGCCCGTTGATGAGGTACGTCTTTCGGTACCCGGAATTCACAACGTATATGATGCTCTTGCGGCATACGCCGCAGCCGATTATATAGGCATTCCAGGGGTTGATATTTGCGACTCACTTCATCATTTCGGCGGAACACACCGCAGATTTGAAACCCGTGGAATTATGGGCGGTGTAATGGTTGTTGACGATTATGCCCATCACCCGACTGAAATTAAGGCAACTCTTTCTGCGGCACGCGAAATGAAGTATAATAACGTCTGGTGCATATTCCAGCCACATACCTACACAAGAACAAAGACATTCTTTGATGATTTTGTAAAGGTTCTTACTGAAAGCAACGCAAATATCGTTATAACTGATATTTATTCAGCAAGAGAGGTTGATACAGGCATTGTATCTGCGCAGGAACTTGCACTTGCTATTCCGAATGCAGTTTTCAAAAGAACATTTGAAGATGCAGCTGATTTTGTAAAAGCACACGCTAAACGCGGTGATATTGTAATCACAATGGGTGCAGGCGATGTTTATAAAATCGGAGATATTTTGCTTAGCAACGAAGAATAGAAAAAGACACCGCCTTAGGCGGTGTCTTTTTTATCTATTTGAATTTACAACTATGTAAAAAAGAGAAATTCCACACAACATAAGTCCCAAAACAAAAAGTAAAATTGCAGATTGAGTGCTTAGATTTGTTGCTGTCAGTACAACAGACAGATTAAATACGCAATGGAAAACGCATGACATTTTTATGCTTTTAGTATTATAGTAAATCACGCCAAGTAAAATGCCAAGTACACCTGCAAAAATCGACTGAAACAGAGCCATGTGAGTTATCCCGAATAATATACCCTGCAATGTAATAGCCGCCCAGGGACGCATAATTCCCAAAAACTCATTCATAACCAATCCCCTGAAGAGAATTTCCTCGAAAATCGGGGCGATAATCACCGTCAGAAGCAGTGCAACAAGCACCTGTCTCCCATTTATAACATCCGGAGTCAACTCAGATGATGCCTCGATTGAACGCTTAAGCAAAGGTACGCTTTCGGAAATATGAAGATATACATTTACAAGAAGTCTTGACCCTATAGCGCAACACACCGACATTGCCGTAAGAACTGTCGGTGTCTTTTTATTTTTTATTATTATATTAAGCGGTTTTCTTCTGAGTTTACTAATCAGCATATATATCCACATCGTAACTATACAGGATATAACACTGAGCGCAAAAGTGCCGTCAAGCACCCTGTCAAGTATTTCCCCTTTACTCATAGAGGGGTAGTTATTCTTTATACTCATGATATATGCTACCTGTACCAGAAGACTGGCTGCTATATATATAATCACATACATCAAAGCCAAAAGAAAACCTTTTATTCTCTTTTTTGTTCTATTCAATTAAAATCCCAGCTCTCTAAGCAGTGCAGAAAGTGTTTCAGCACTGTTTTTTAACCCTTCAAGTTCAGCATCATTAAGAGGTGTTTCCAGCACTCTGACAATCCCGTTCCCGTCAACAACAGTCGGAACAGAAAGGCAAACATCAGAAATACCATACTGATTCTCGAGCACGCTTGAAATAGTCAATACAGAATGTTCATCGTTAACTATTGCAGAAACTATTCTTTCAACAGCAAGCCCTATTGCATAATAGGTTGCTCCCTTTTTCTCAATTATTTCGTACGCAGCATGACGCACCTCATCAAGCATGTTTTCAAGATTGTTTTCACTGCATGTATTACAATCATCACAGTACTCCTCAATTGACAAGCCACCTATACTTGTAATGCTCCACGCAGCTATTTCAGAATCACCGTGTTCACCCAATATATATGTGTGAATATTTCTTGCATCAATACCGGTATGATTGCTCAGCATATATTTAAGACGGGATGTGTCAAGCACCGTACCGCTGCCGATAACCTTTTTCACGGGCCAACCTGACAGTTTGTAGGTGATATATGTCAGTACATCAACAGGGTTTGATACAACAAGCAGAATAGGATAGTTTTCGGTATTCTTTTTAATGTTGTTTATAATGTCCCTTAAAATATCGGCATTACGGCGAAGAAGGTCAATTCTTGTTTCGCCGGGCTTTTGGTTTGCCCCCGCCGTTATAATGATCATATCGGCATCTCTGCAAGCCGTATAGTCGCCTGCAGTAACCTTAACAGCCTTTGTGAAAGCTGCACCATGGCTCATATCAAGGGCATCGCCCTCGGCTTTAGCCTTGTTTATATCTATGATACAAATTTCTGAAAAAACACCACTGTGCATTAGTGTGTATGCACAAGTAGAACCAACAAATCCGGCACCAATGACAACAACTTTGCCTCTATGCATTTTGCTCTCCATTCTGCCGGAAATTACCGGCACTTAAATACTTACAATTATTTTTTTAGGGCATTTTTCAACACAAAGACCACACTGTGTACATTTTTGGTAATCTATTGATGCGCAGTTATCTGTTACAGTTATAGCACCTGTCGGGCAGTTCTTTTCACAGATTTTGCAGCCAATACATCCGGCTATACACTTTTCTTTAACAACAGTGCCCTTATCACAAGATTTGCATTTTACGACGATTTTATTCTTCTTAGGAATTATTTTTATAATATTTTTTGGACAAACCTCTGCACATTCGCCGCAACCGCCGCATTTGTCATAATCTATTTTTGCTATTCCGTTAGAGATAGTAATTGCATCATTTTGGCATTTAAGCATGCATGAACCGAGGCCAAGGCATCCGTATTCACAGGCTTTTTGGCCACCGCCCGCTGCTTTTGTTGCAGCAATGCAGCTATTTTCTCCAATGTAATTATATTTATCCTTTGCCACTTCATATGTGCCGCTGCAAAGCACTGCGGCACACTTTTCTTCAACCTCTTCTGATGCTACGCCCATTATTTTTGCAATACTATCAGCTGTCTGCTGCCCACCTGGAGAACAGCAGTTTATTTTTGCATTACCGCTCACAATGGCTTCTGCATAGTTACTGCAGCCGGCATATCCGCAGCTACCGCAGTTTGCACCGGGTAAAACTTCGCTGATCTGAGAAATGCGTTCATCAACCTTTACATAAAAGATTTTTGACGCAATCGCAAGCAACACGCCCAGGAAAAGTCCTATCAGACCCATTGCAAGAGCAGGTATAATAATCTCTCTCATAAATATGTTCCTTTCATAAGCCAACGGGGTTAATCCCCATAAATCTTAAAATGTCATCCCTTGAAAGCCCAAGAATGCAATTGCAAGAAGTGAAGCACTTATCAAAGCAATCGGAAATCCTTGTAATGACTTTGGAATATCCGAGTTTTCAAGACGCTCTCTTACTCCGGCAAAAAGAACAATCGCAATCATAAAGCCTATACCCGCACTAAAGCCATTGATTATAGACTCTATAAGAGTATAGCTTGCTTTATCAGGATTGATAACCGAAGCTGTACGCACGTTAAGAAGCGTAACACCAAGCACTGCGCAGTTTGTTGTTATAAGCGGAAGATATATTCCCAAAGCACTGTAAAGAGATGGAATTGACTTTTGTAAAAACATCTCAACAAATTGAACAAGTGCAGCAATAATAACGATAAATGCTATTGTTTGCATATATTCGATATTAAGAGGAACAAGAATATATGTCTGACAAAGCCAGGTCATAATGGATGCAAGCGTCATAACAAAAGTTACTGCCATACCCATTCCAAGAGCTGTATCAGTTTTTTTCGAAACGCCAAGGAAGGGACAAATTCCGTAGAATTTTACCAAAACAAAGTTTTGAACAAATATAGCTGTTAAAGCTATTCCAACTAATGCACTCATCTGTTACCCCTCCTTTTCTCGGTGATAACATTTTTTATTCCGAGTATCAAGCCAAGCGTTAAAAATCCACCTGGGGGAAGAATCATAATTATTGCAGGACTTGATATTCCAAGCGGAATATCTAAAATTGTACCGTTACCAAGAATTTCTCTAATAGCTGAAATAAGTGAAAGTGCAACAGTAAAGCCAAGTCCCATTCCTATACCGTCCACAGCAGATTTCACAACACCATTTTTTGAAGCAAAAGCTTCTGCACGAGCAAGAATTATGCAGTTAACAACGATAAGCGGAATAAAAAGCCCCAGAGATGCAGAAAGCGACGGAATATAGGCTTTGAGCAGCATATCAACAATACTTACAAATGTTGCGATGATAACAACATAAGCCGCAATTCTTATTTTTTGCGGAATAACTTTCCTTAGCAGCGAAATTATTATGTTTGAAAGGGCAAGTACAAAAGTTACGGAAAGTCCCATTCCTATACCGTTCTTAAGAGACGTTGTAACCGCAAGTGTGGGACACATTCCCAAAAGCTGAATAAAGGTGGGATTTTCATTTATGAGACCGTTTTTAAATGTTTTGAGCATTACTTCTCCCCCTTTATTTCTTCAATCATAGCGCTTGCTTCTTTTACTCCGTCAGCGATTGCACGGCTTGTAACAGTAGCTCCCGTTATTGCCTGTATTTCACCGGAATTTTCCGTCTGAGTTTTAACAACATTAAGGTCAGTATCTTTGCCCTTAAACTGACTCTTAAATTCATCGCCTGTAGATTTTGCTCCAAGTCCCGGAGTTTCACTGTGAGATAAAATCTCAATACCTGCTACTTTGTTTTCATTATCGATACCAACTAAAAGCTTTATCTCTCCACCGTAGCCTTTGGGAGATACGTTAACACAGTAACCGATATTTTCACCATTTTTTAACCATTCAGTAACTGATTCATTTATTACATTATAATCATCAGCTTCCGGAAACAAAACTTTCATCGCATCTTTGTTTGCATCTTCTTCTGTCTGTCTTATTTTATCTTCCGTTATCGCATTTACCCCTGCAAGCAGTAAGGCAGCAACCAAAGTTATAATGAAAAGCATTCCGGAAAGTCTTATAAAATCTTTTTTCATATTCTTACTCCTTTACACTGCCAAAAGCCTTGGGCTTTGTCCACTTATCCAAAAGCGGAGTAATAACGTTCATCAGCAAAATAGCATATGTAACACCCTCAGGGTATCCGCCCCACATTCTTATAATGCTTGTAATAACACCGCAGCCTATTCCAAAAATAACCTGACCTACAGCTGTTGTTGGTGTAGTTACATAATCAGTAGCCATAAAGACTGCGCCAAACAAAACACCACCCGAAAGCACTGCCATCAAAGGATGCCCGCCACAGCTGTTTACATCGCCTTTAAAAAGCATTGCCATAATCATAACCGATGCAATGTAAGAAACCGGTATTCTCAAAGAAATTACACGTCGTACCACCAGATAAATAAGTCCGATAAGAATTGCCAACGCACAGGTTTCGCCGATACTTCCGGCAATAGGCACTCCGTTTGAAAACTTACCTAAGAACAATTCAAGGTTTGTCGGCACGGTCATGGTGTACTCTGCAGACAGCGGCGTTGCACCTGTAAGGGCATCTATATTGTTGTCGAAAAGCCCTATGCGACCAAACACAAACTTTGTCATCTGAGTCGGGAATGATGCAAGTAAAAATGCACGTCCTACCAACGCAGGATTCATAAAGTTCTGACCCAATCCGCCAAAAAGTTGCTTAGTAATTACGATAGAAACAAACGCACCTATTACAACAGCATAAAGCGGAACAGTTACGGGAAGAGTAAATGCCAAAAGCATTCCTGTAACAACAGCACTTAAATCTTTGACGGTGTTCTTTTTATGTGCAAATAACTCATAAATTGATTCAAAAGCAACACAGCTTATTACGGATGCCATTAATACCATCAAAGCACGCGGTCCAAAAAAGTACACACCTGCAAACGCAGCAGGCATAAGAGCCAGTATAACATCTAGCATTATATCGTCAACACTGTTGTTCGCCCTTGTATGAGGGGTCGAAGAAACTGTAAGCTTAATATTTTCCATAAAAGGAGTTCTCCTTTCCATTTATCGTTGTTTTTGAATTGCCATAACCTTTTGCTTTGCAATTCTGATATTTTGTACAAGATGTCTTTTTGACGGACATTCAAAACTGCAGCATCCGCATTCGATACACGCTGTTACGTTGTAATCTTCGCATTTTTCAAGCTCATCATTCAATGCAAAATCATGCAAGTACAAAGGCATAAGCTGCATCGGACAATGATCAACACACTTACCGCAACGAATGCATGGTTGTTCATCGGGGATTTTTGCTTCCTTTTCCGTAAGGGCAACAACAGCTGATGTGTTCTTGATAACGGGAACGTCAAGCCTGAATTGCGGTACACCCATCATAGGTCCACCGATGATTACCTTGTCAGGCGTTTTTGCGAATCCACCATTATTCTCTATTAAAAAGTTTATTGTAGTTCCAAGGCGAACGTTATAATTCCTGTTTTCCTTAAACGGAGTACCAACCAAGGTTACAATCCTGCGCAGAAGCGGAGTGCCGTACATAAATCGTCTTCCTATTGCACTGCAGGTATCTATATTAACAACAATAACTCCAACATCTGCAGGGAGCTTTCCTATTCCAACCTTACGTTTTGTAACGGCATAAATAAGCTGCTTTTCTCCACCCTGAGGATATTTCTTTTTAAGAACATCAATCTTGATAGGCTCATCTTTGCATTTTTCTCTAAGCAACTCAATTGCATCCATTTTGTTATCTTCAACAGCAATATGACCATTGGTTATTCCAAATCTGTGCAATATTATCTTCAGCCCCATAATTACTTCCTCAGGAGTTTCAAGCATAACTCTGTGGTCGCTTGTAAGATAAGGCTCACACTCTGCTCCATTTACTATAATTGTATCAATTTTATCTTTGTCAGGAGGCATAAGCTTTACATGCGTGGGAAACGCTGCACCACCCATACCAACAATACCTGCTTCACGAACAATTGCAGGGATATCGTCGGGTTCAACATTTGTAAAGTCTATAGGCTTTACACTTTCATCGACAGTATCGGCAAAGTCGTTTTCAACAATTATAGAATTTACCATTGTTCCATTTGGAACAGGTCTCAACTCTATGGCTTTTACCGTTCCTGATACAGATGAGTGTATAGGTGCGCTTACAAAAGCCTCGCTATCTGCAATTTTAGTACCGATTTTTACGTAATCACCAATCTTAACACAAGGCGTACAAGGCGCACCTATGTGTTGTATCAGTGGAAATACAAGCTCTTCGGGCACTTGAGCCTTCACAATCTTTTTTGAGTCAGTGTACTTTTTGTTATCTGCCGGGTGTACACCGCCTTTAAAAGTTAACCTTCTAAACATTTTCTCTATCATCTCCCATGTTTATATTAAAAAGCACATAGCCTATGGTGTAGCAAAAAGCTACACTACAGGCTATTATTATTTAAGATATTTATTTGAATAATAAGACAGTTTAAGCTGCTTTTTATTCTCATAAGTTGAGCGAATTGTACTTATGATGCTTGTATCAGCTTTAATTTTTATAAGTTCTTTTTCTAATTGTGAAATAACCTCATTAACCTTATTATCACAATCTGACTGAACTGCACGAACGCGCGAAGTAAACGCAGTTATTGTGCTGGCTCTTGCTTCAGGACCGCTCATTGCTTTCTTTTTCTCTTCAAAATACGCCTTACCCTCGGCAATTAAAGCCTCGCTTCTTGCTTCAAACGAGACCTCAAGAGCATAAAGCTGTGCTATATGCTTATTTATAATTTCATCCTTATTTGACAAAGCGGCTACATCTTTGTCTGGTTCTTTCTTTGTAACCTCAAATTCTTCCTTTTCCTGATTGTAAACAACCTTTTCATTGTTTGTTTCTTCCAGAATCTGAGTATAAAGCTCCTGATAGGTTATCTTCCCCTCGTCAATCAGTTTTTGTTCTTCCTCAGTGGGCGTTCTAAGTCCCTGGTCAAGGAAAGAGTTCACTTCGTTTATAAGCTTTTTATCATTATCACTTTTTTTGTTTTCAATCTCCTCTATATCCATTGTCAGACCTTGCATAATGCTGACAATGTTCTTCCTTTGCCATATAGCCGTAGCTCCTATAGCTATAATAATAACCAGGAGAATTATTAAAACAATTTTTTTAGCTTTTTTCATTTTTTGCCCCTTTTAATGGTTTAATTATGTTCAAGTAACTCTATCGCATGTCGGGCGTTTTCCTGTGCCGCAATCCTTAATTTATCTGATGCAGTTTTTATATCTTTTTTTATTATCTCCAAGTTGTCATTACATTCGGAAACCATTTTTGCAAACTCATCCGAGTTAAACTTTTCAAGATGAATGTAATTCTTCTGGTTCATATATTGCATAAACCCTTCAACCTTTGGGTCGTAAACAATTCCAACCATAGGAACATCCATAACCGACGCAAAAATCAGCATATGAAGACGCATTCCGCACGCCAGTTCCGCACGTCCTATAAGAGCAAGCATTTCATCTATTGCCAGTTCCCTATCTATAACGGAGGCTTTATTCTTCATCAGGGTTGAAATGTCAACAGATATATTATAATCCTTTGACATTTGCATAGGCATAAATACAACATAATATCCAAGCTCGGAAATTTTATCGAGCGACTGCGCCATCTGTACGTTAAAATCTTCTTTACTGTACAACCATTCACGCACAGATACAACTAAAATTCTCTTATCTTTGGGGATATTAAACTGAGAAAGCAGTTC
>JAZRPN010000013.1:0-14079 GCA_045649225.1 Clostridia bacterium
AAGAGCGACTTCTGTCAGGAATGTGGCTTTGACGGCGAAATCGAAGTCAAGGAAGACGGCGACGGAAAGCTTATCTGGCATTGCCCCAACTGCGGTAATGAGGATCAGTCAAAGCTTAATGTTGCAAGACGTACCTGCGGATATATCGGTACACAGTTCTGGAATCAGGGAAGAACACAGGAAATCAAGGAGCGTGTTCTCCACCTGTAAAAACAGGAATGTTAAAAACGCCCAGAACGCAAAAAGTAAATAAAATGCAAATGTAGGTAATGGGTAAAATAAGAGAAGTTTTTATGGTTGAAAAATCTCAATATATTCGATTTTTCTTCTTCTAAATCTTTTTGCTACGAACAAACTTCGCCTCTCGACGTACCATCGTACGCCTTCGGGTAACCCAAGAAGCCAATTGGCTTCTTGGCTCAGTTTGTCCGTTCTGAACCTTTTTTCCTATTCCTGGGGCAAACTGGGCTGTAAAAAAACATAGCTTTTTTACAGCCCAATAACTATTAGGTGATAAAATGAACTACGCAACCATAAAAAAATTTGATATAGCAAATGGTCCGGGAGTTAGGGTGTCCGTCTTTGTAAGCGGCTGCAGGCATCATTGCCCCAACTGCTTTAACAGTGAGGCGTGGGATTTTTCTTACGGAAACGAATTTACCGACGAGGTTTTGCAGGATGTAATAAAGGCCGCATCACCCGAGCATATTTCGGGACTCTCACTTTTGGGCGGGGAACCGTTTGAAAAGGAAAATAGGCAAGGGATGATAAAGCTTTGCCGTGCTTTCAAAGAAAAGTACCCCGATAAAACAATATGGTGCTATACAGGTTTTGTGCTCGACGAAGAGCTTTTAAAGGATAAAGAAAACATAGAGGAAATAAACGAATTCCTTAGCCTTATAGATGTTTTGGTGGACGGCAGATTTGTCGAAAAGCTTAAGTCCGCGGGGCTTCTTTTCAGAGGGTCGTCAAATCAAAGAATAATTGATGTTAAAAAGACGCTTGCCCTGGGCGAGGTTGTACTCCTTGAGGGTAAATGGGAACGCACCATGGGCAGCGGAAATATAAACGAGGTGTAAACAAATGGAAAAATATAAAGTAAAAATAAAAAAATTACGTGACGGTGCACAAATGCCAACCTACGGCTCAGCATTTGCAGCAGGGGCAGATTTGTACGCCTGCCTCGACGCAGAAAAATGGGTGTTTGCCCCGCACGAAACAAAATTTGTGCCAACGGGTATATCGGCGGAAATTCCCGAGGGCTTTGCAGGGCTTATCTACGCACGCAGCTCGGTTGCCTGCAAAAGGAGTCTCGCACCTGCAAACAAGGTAGGCGTTGTGGATAGCGACTACCGTGGCGAGCTTATGGTTGCACTTCATAACCATTCGCTCGAAGAACAGGAAATTGCAAACGGCGAAAGAATAGCTCAGCTTGTGATAACACCTTATATCACTGCAGATTTTATTGAATCCGACACTCTCGACGAAACCGTGCGTGGAGAGGGCGGCTTTGGCTCAACCGGAACAAAATAAAAACAAAAAGGGATGTAAAAAATTGTTTTTTACATCCCTTTTTTATTGATAAAGGGGCAAAAGTATAGTATAATGAATTCATCGAAGATGAAATCATCTAAAACGTCTGGGCTTCTTAACGGAAAAAGTGTTGAAGCTTACAGAAAAGGAGCATTTAAAATGTACATTATTAAGAAAGTAGAAAATAACATTGACTGCATCAATGACAAGGCTTGGGGCCTTGCCAATATAGCAGATATTGACACAGTTAACTGGGAAGAATTTGGCCCTGTACCTAAAACAACAGGAAAGCTTTTGTACAACGATTACGGCATTTATGTTCAGCTTGAAACAAATGAAAAGCCCTTGCTTGCAAGACATTGTAGCCAAAATGATGAGGTTTGCAATGATAGTTGTATGGAATTTTTCTTCCGTCCTAATGAAAATGACCCAAGGTATTTCAATTTTGAATTCAATCCATTTGGCACGATGTATTTTGCGATAAGAACATCGCGCTACGACGCTGTACATCCCGACAAGGATAAAAAATATTTTAACGTTAAATCCTATGTTGATGATAAAAGGTGGGTACTGCAATTTTGCATCCCGTTTGAATTTATAGACGAAGTTTTCGGCAGCCACACAAAGACAATATACGGAAACTTGTATAAATGCGGTGATGAAACTGAAAAAGTACACTACGCTACATATTATCCAATCACGACCAAGGAGCCGGATTATCATAGACCGGAGTTTTTTGGTGAATTTGTTTTGGAACAGGCTTAAACTTTAGGAGGTAACAGCTTGAAATTTATTGTAAAAGAATTTTCAGAGCTTTCGGCAACTGAGTTATACGAAATTATAAAATCAAGGGCAGAGATTTTTTTGCTTGAACAAAATATTGTTTGTCAGGATCTTGATGATACTGACTACAATAGTTTGCATTGCTTTTTCTTCGACGGCAAAAGGGTTACAGCGTATTTAAGGGCATTTTCCTCGGCTGAAGATACTGTAACAATAGGGCGTGTACTCACTTTAAAGCATGGACAAGGTCTTGGAAGTGAGCTTATGAAAAAAAGCATTGAGGAAATACAAAAACGGTTTGCATGCAAAAAAATAAGTGTCCACGCACAAAAACAGGCGGCACAGTTTTATGAAAAGTTAGGCTTTAGTGTAGTTTCTGACGAGTTTTTAGAAGAAGGCGTTATCCACATTACTATGGAAAGGGAAGTATAAAATAACAAAATAAATCAAATGATTCTATTTAATAATAAAAGGAGAGATTGAAATGAACGAATACTTAGGACACGAATCACAGCTCTACGGTGTTGAGGAGCATCGTCTTTGCGGAGGTAAGGGCGATGGGATGAGACTTTTTGAGGTTAACAACGGAAGAGGCGTAATGTTTACCATCTCTGCTGACAGAGGCGGCGATATTTCAAGAATTTACTTTAAGGGTAACAACCTTGGCTTTTTTGCGCCATGTGGATATGTAGCACCGCAATACTATGACTGTAACGGAGCAGGCTTTTTAAAATCGTTTACTGCAGGCTTTCTTACAACCTGCGGACTTACTGCAGTTGGCTCTCCATGTCATGACGATGGCGAGGACACACCGCTTCATGGTACAATATCACACATTCCTGCTGAAAATGTTCAGCACTGGATTGATGACTCTATCCACGTTAAGCTGACAATGCGTGATGCATCACTCTTTGGACGCAAGATGCTTCTCACAAGAGAGTACATATGCCCGCTTGACAAAGACGAAATCACAATCAAGGACACTGTTAAAAATATTGACGACAAGGAAAACCCGTTTATGTTGCTCTACCACTTCAATATGGGATATCCGCTCCTTAAAGAAAACTCGGTTGTTACCATTGACAGCAAGAGCGTAAAGGCAAGAAACCCAAGGTCTGAAGAGGGTATCGATGTAGCTACAGTTATGGAAAAGCCGCAGTCGGGCTTTGAGGAGCAGTGCTACTATTATGAGATGAACAAGGGATTTGCAAAAATCTACAGCCCCGATATAAACACAACTCTTTCGATGATTTACGATATCAACGAGCTTCCGTTCTTTACACAGTGGAAGATGATGGGCAAGGGCGAATACGTACTTGGACTTGAGCCGGGCAACTGTAACGCAAACGGAAGAGCCGATATGAGAGAAAGCGGCAAGCTCGCATTCCTTAAGGCAGGCGAGGAAAGAAGCCAGACCATCACACTTAAATTGGAGTAATAGTATGAAAATCATCGCAGCAACAAAAAATAAAAATAAAATAAAAGAATTTGCTGAAATCCTTAAGGGGTTTGAAATAATAAGTCAGGAAGAAGCGGGCGTCGATATAGACGTTGAAGAAACAGGTACAACCTTTGAGGAAAACTCGCTTCTCAAGGCAATGGCAATCTATAAGGCGACGGGAATCCCTGCAATTGCCGATGACAGTGGTCTTGAGGTTGATGCTCTTAATGGCGAGCCTGGCATATACAGTGCCCGCTACGGCGGAGAAGGTCTTGACGATAAGGGCAGAGTACAGCTTCTTCTTAAAAATATGCAAAATGTTCCTGACGAAAAACGCACAGCCCGCTTTGTTTGTGCAATAACTTATGTAGATGCGGATGGCACCATCACGGCAAAGGGTACCTGCGAGGGACGCATAACACACGCTCCTGCAGGAGAGAACGGCTTTGGCTATGACCCCGTTTTCTTTGCCCAGGAATTCGGGAAAACAACGGCAGAAATATCCGCCGAGGAAAAAAACAGTATAAGCCACAGAGGCAAAGCACTTCGATTGTTTGCAGAAAAAATTAAGAGGAGAGATTAATCTCTCCGCTTAACGAAAATTAAAACCTGTTTTAGCAACCGCAGGTGCTGTTGCCACAACCACCGTAGGTATTACCGCCACAAGCACAGTTAAGAAGAAGGATAATGATAATTACCCAGATAATCCATTCGCAACCGCAACCGTTATTTCCAAAAAACATAGTTAATCTCCTCTCAAAATACTATATATATTAAGTAGGTCGCCCTACAGTAATATACTATGAAAAATGTCGGATTTTGTTTCCGGAATTTTTGTTATTTCTGTAAAAACAGGCAATACTAACATTGTATCTAAAAAGAAAGGAATGTAACTATGAAAAAAATTATTTGTTTACTTGCGGTATGTGCGATGTTGTTTTCGGCTTGCGGTATGGCGGGTGACGGCAACGGAACTGCACAGGATAAGGACGGTATGATTGAAAGTACCGACAACAACACCAATAGCACCAATAACACCGATATGACAGATGACGGCGGCATGGACAAAAACGGAGATAATCTCGTTGAAGATGCTGCAGACGGTGTCCAGGATATAACAAACGGTGCGGCAAATGCAGTTGATGAAGCGGCTGATGGCGTTCAAAACGCAGCCGACGATATGACAAACTCAAACAAATAAAGGGCAGCAGCTTGCTGCCTACATAGGAGTCGATGAAATGAAAAAATTCGAAATCAAACAGGGAATAAACCTGTATTTTATAAATGATAAGAAGTTCAAGGCATTTCGTGCGTGTGTGCTTTTTCACAGACCGCTTTGCAAAGAAGAGGTAACAAAAAATACTCTTCTTACGGCAGTTATGCGTCAGCAGTGCCAAAATTATCCCGATGCAAAAGCAATTTCCGAGGCGCTCGAAAATCTGTACGGGGCGGACCTTATTGCAAGAGCTACCAAGTACGGTGAGGAGCACCTGATAAAGCTCGGAGTTCAATCGGTTGCAGATGCAGTTGTAGGAACGGCTAATTTTGACAATGCTATGGCTCTTTTATCTGATGTTGTGCTTAAATCGGGAAAAGACGCACGCTTTAGCAAAGACATCGTAGAAACAGAAAAAGAAAACATCAGGGACGCTATCCTTTCGCAGAAGAATGACAAGCGCTCATATAGTGTTTTAAGGCTTCAGGAGGAAATGTGTAAGGATGAGCCTTACGGCATAAATCCTCTCGGATATGTAGATGAACTTTCAAAAATTGGCTGCGGCGAGCTTTACGAGCACTATCAGAAAGTGCTTGCCGAAAGCAAGATAGACATTATTTTTACAGGTAATTTTGACGAAGATGCGGCAAAGCCGGCGGCAGAGAAAATTGCACAAAACCTTTGCGAGAGAAACCCGCTAAAAATTGAAACAAAGGCAGTGCACACGGTTAAAGAGATTAAAACCGTTACCGACAAAATGGATGTTACTCAGGGAAAGCTTTGTATGGGATTCCGATGTGCAAAGGAAATTTCTGTAAAGGATTATCCTGCGGCCGTTGTTTATAACACCGTCTTTGGCGGAAGTGCAACGAGCAAGCTTTTCGAAAACGTGCGTGAAAAGCTCAGCCTTTGCTACTATGTTTCAAGCAGTCTTGACAGATTAAAACAAATTATGGTTGTCCGCAGTGGAGTCGAGTTCGAAAGCTTTGGTAAAGCTTATGACGAGATAATGCTTCAGCAGTCAAAAATGGTAAACGGTGAAATTACCCCCGACGAGATTGAAACGGCTAAAAAACAGCTTATCAACGCATATCAGTCAAATTATGATAGCATCCGTGCTCTTGAGGAGTATTACACGATGCAGCTTCTTCTCGGTACGGACATATCAATTGAAGATATGAAAAAAGCGGTAGAGGCAGTTAAACTCGAGGAGATTACAGAAGTTGCAAAGTCAATGCTTCTTGACACTGTTTATTATATAGACAAGGAGGCGTGAAAATGAATTTTATCAAAACATATAACAATGCTCTTGACGAAACAGTCTACAGCGGGACACATAAAAGCGGGCTTAAGGTTATTGTAATCAAAAAGAAGGGCTTTTCAAAAAGCTATGCTACATTCAGCACCAAGTATGGCTCTGTAAATAACGAGTTTGTTGTCCCCGGCGAAAACGAAACAACAAAGGTAATAGACGGTATCGCGCATTTCCTTGAACATAAAGTTTTTGAACAACCTGACGGCTCGAATGCGTTTAACGAATTCTCAAAGTATGGCGCAAGTGCAAACGCATTTACAAGCTTTGGGATAACAAACTATCTGTTCAGTGCCACGAGCCATTTTTACGAAAATCTTGAAATCCTGCTCGACTTTGTTCAGACTCCGTACTTTACGGAAGAAAATGTCGAAAAGGAAAAGGGTATCATCGCTCAGGAAATACGTATGTATGAGGATGACGCTGACCAGACGCTCTTTTATAACTGCCTTAAGGGAATGTACAAAAATCATCCCGTAAGGGTAAATATCGCGGGCAGTGTTGAAGAGATTATGAAAACAACACCCGAGCTTCTTTACAAGTGCTACAACACCTTCTATCATCCGTCGAATATGGCACTCATCTGTGTCGGAGATATAGATGAAGAAAAGGTCGGAGAGATGGTTGAGGAGCTTGTAAAAACAGAAAATAACGCAGGGGATATAACGCAAATTTTCCCCAATGAAGATTCTCAGGTAAACGAAAAGAGAATTGAGGCAAGCTTTGATATTCCCAAGCCGATGTTTATGCTAGGCATTAAGGACAGAGAAGTTGGCGGAACAGGCGATGAAATGCTTGAACGTGAAATTCTTACAAGTGCAGTTCTTTCGATTTTGTTTGGAAGGAGCAGTGAATTTTACGAGGAGCTTTACAATAAAGGCTTTATAAATAAAACATTCGGCTCGTTTTACGAATACGAGGAAAGCTGTGCATATGCGGCATTTACAGGCGAGACAACGCATATAGACGAGGTGGAACAAAAAATATACGAAACCTTTGAAAATGCGGAGAAGAATGGCCTTGACGAAAAAGATTTCGAACGCACGAAAAAGGTTATGCTCGGAAGATTTTATGCGCTCCTGGATAATGTCGAAAATTTTGGTAACGAGTATGTTTTTGCATATCACCGTGGCATTGACCTTTTAAAGTATGCCGAGATTTGCAAAAAAGTAACAGTAGGCCAGGCGAATGAACGCTTAAGAAAGCTTTTTGACAAGGAGGCATGCAGTATGAGTATCGTACTGCCCAAAGAAAATGACAAATAACATTTCGTTCCCCGGTCTGGGTATTCATTTTAAAATTGACCCGATTGCGATTAAATTGGGGGATGGCGGTATTCATTGGTATGGGATAATAATTGCAGTCGGCATTGTTTTAGCAGTGCTGTACTGCTCCCATCTCGCAAAAAAGGAGGGAGAAAATCCCGATACTGTTACCGATTTAGTTCTTTGGGCACTCCCTGTCAGCGTGATTTTTGCCCGTACATATTATGTTTTGTTTTCGTGGGACAGCTATAAGGACAACCTGTGGGATATTTTTAAAATCTACGAGGGTGGCATTGCAATCTACGGTGCAATAATAGGTGCAGTGCTTACCGCGCTTGTGTTTTTTAAAGTGAAAAAACTGAACGTTCTTAAGATGTTTGATATTTGCTGTCTGGGCCTTCTTATCGGTCAGATTATTGGCAGATGGGGAAATTTTGTCAATGCCGAAGCCTTTGGCGGTGCGTGTGATGCTTTCTGGAGAATGAGCATTAACGGAGGAAGCGGTGTTCACCCAACCTTTTTGTATGAGTCCCTTTGGAATCTGATTGGATTTATAATTCTTTCGCTTCTTCATAAAAAAAGACCTTTTTACGGATTTACATTTTTTTCGTACATAACATACTACGGAATCGGAAGATTTTTCATCGAGGGTCTAAGAACGGACAGCCTTTATCTGGGAGAAATACGGATCTCTCAGGCGGTTGCACTTGTTTGCGTGGCTTTTGGTATTGCCGCACTTATCCGAGGATTTGTAAAAAACAAGAGGGAAAATAACTGAAAACAAGAGATTTTGCAAAATTATCCTATTGACTTGAATGTAATAAATATGTAAAATATAGTTAGGAACTTTTTCTAAAGAAAAGGAGAGATATTATGAAAAAGACAAAAGTTTTACTTTCGTTGCTGCTTTCATTCCTGATGATTTTCTCATCAGTATCAATTTTAGCGGAAGAAGCAACTACAGCATCAGTAGCATTTACTGATGTTGCCACAGGTACAAAAACAGCAGATGCCATAACAAAGCTTGTCGCTCACGGCATTATGAATGGTTATCCTGATGGCTCGTTCAAGCCCGACGGCTCTATTACAAGAGCTGAGGTTGCAGCAGTAATCGTAAGATTCCAAAAGCTTGCTGACAATCTCCCTGCAGATGCAGTAACGGGTTTTTCTGATCTTGATAACGATTCTTCGGCGGCATGGGCACGTCCTTATGTAAAGGCAGCGGTTGATGCTAAAATCATCAACGGCTTCGAAGATGGAACATACAGAGCATCCGAGCCCGTTACTTATGAACAGCTTATCAAAATGATAATCTGTGCAATTAACTACGATGTTATTGCGTCAAGCGAAAAGTCAAAGCTTGAAGCAATGGGTCAGACAACAACCTGGTCTTCAGGCTACATTGCAGCTGCAAACAGATACGGAATCACTGCAAATGCACTTATGGCAAATGTTACAATGCCTGCAAGCCGTGGTACTGTTGCAATTGTTACAAGCAATGCTCTCGATGCGCCGGCTATAAACACTCACGTAGATGCTAACGGTGATGTTCAGTATGAGATGGGCGATACATCAATTGGTGAAGAGGGACGTGACAATCTTAAGGAAATTATCGGCTATGTTTCGGGTAACTACTACACAAGCCTTACAAGCCAGGCGCCCGGAATCGCTCCGTCAGAAATTCTAATCACATCAGATGGTGTGGAAAAGGATTATGAGCTTTCCTCTGCACTTCTGGCTCGCACTGATGTCGAGGATATCCTCGGTAAGCGTGTTACTGCGTATTACTCAGCACTTGACAGAGAGATTACGTCTCTTACTGTTGACACACCGACTACAAAGGTTATAAAAGAGCAGGACATTAAGGGCATCTCAGGAAGCACTCTTAAGTATGGCAGAGATGTAACTATGTCTCTCGATGGATATACCTTTATTTATAACGGTAAGTACCTTCCTTCAGACCAGGCTCTTGCACTTTTGAACTCTCAGTTCGAAAATGGTCAGATTGAACTTATTAACGACAACATAAAGGTCGCTAAGGTAACAAGCTATGATGTCGGCGTTGTAAAGAGCTACACATCTTCAACCAAGTACATTTACCTCAGATACGAAGGCTTAAATGCTTATTATGAGTACAAGCCCAAGGAATTTGATCTTGTTATGGTAAATGGTGCCGAAACTGACCCTGAAAATGTAACATTCTCTTCTTATAATGTTATAAACGTTTTGGAATCACCTGCAGGTGCAGCCGGAAACACCCTCAAGAAGATGTATGTAACAAAGAAGAATGTTTCAGGTACTGTTACAGAAACTACTGATAATAACAGAGCTGTTATTCTTAATGGCACAACCTACTACCTTACCAAGCCTTATCATAACTTTGCAGGAACTTCCTCAGAGCAGAAGGCTCCGTTTGATATAGATGGACATTACAACTGCTATCTTGATTACACAGGTCAGATTGCAGCAGTAAACTACACTATGGGTACAGACAGCGGATACAGCTATGGATTCTTCCTTGAAGCTGACGATACAAGAGCAGATGGATATAGCTACGAGGTAGCAATTCTGACATCGACTGGCTCAGTTTCAACCTATTATGTAAAGAACAAGATAACAATTGATGGTGTGCAGGTTGATGGTAGCAATATTATTAACACAGGTGTTGTTCCGAACTACACTCCAATAAGATACAAATCCAAGGCAGCATCAGGTGCAACAGAGCTTACGGCAGTTGACCTTCCGGGTTCAGGCACAAGAACCGATGACGACTACCTTAAGATGGATTACGCAAATGGCGAGGGTGCATTTACAGTAACATCAAAGGGGTCAACTCTTAAGCGTGGAACTACAACAGTTAAGGTTGATGATAAGACAACCATCCTCTATGTTCCTGATGACAGAAGCGATACATCAGCTTACAGCAAACTCAGAAGAAACGATGTATTTAAGGCAAATGCAACATTTACCATAGACGTACTTGATATGGATGATACGTTTGCAAACCTTGTTGTTGTATATGGTGCAAATGACCCGACTCTCGTATTTGACGATTCTGCATCAATTATGCTTGTTACAGGTAAAGAGAACCTTTCAGGCGGCGGTGTTATGTTTACCGGCTATATTAACTTTGCATCTGAACCCGATGATATAAAGGCACTTGATGGTGAGGACTATAAAGCTATAGCAGGTGCGGCATCTTCTGCAAACCAGGCTGCAGAGGGCGACATTATCAGATATATAACAAACGACAGCGGTGAAATTATTTCGCTTACAATCTGGTATGATGCATCAGCACCCACACAGGAGGGTGTTGCAGCCAACATTACTCAGGCTAAGAATACCTATAACAGATACTTTGCAACAGAAGGCGGCGGAACTGTAAAACACTTCAGCTACGGTACTATACTTTCAAAGGGTAGAAGTGACGAAAACATTGTTTTGGGTTACTTCGTTGATACAGATACTGCAAGTGATAAGTTCGAGGAGCTTGATGGACAGACTCAGTTCGCAAAAATCAGCGGAACAACAATTTATGGTAAATCATACGGCGAGTATGTAACTCTCGATATAGACTCAGTAAAAGCTACAGATAGCAATACATCCACAATTGGAAGCAAGGCAATCGTTGTTTGGACAGACTCAACTAACCCCGTAGCAAAGATGATTTACATCTTAGACTAAATATAATAAAAATGCTCGACCTTTTAGGCGGTTGGTCATAGGGAGAAGTCGGTTTTGAACTGACCTTTTCCGCTAAAAGTGCATCAAAAAATCAGGTAATACGCCAGTATTACCTGATTTTTATTCTTTCTTTTAACGAAAAATTTCTATTTCAAAACTGCATAGCACTTTTAAGAGTGCATTTTTTGTCATAAAGATATTTATGTTGTTTTATGTGGGTGAAGCGGCACGCTTCTTATTTAACCTCAACTCTCCAACCAAATGGGTCATCAAGCTTACCCCACTGAATGCCTGTAAGGCTATCGTACAATTTCTGTGAAATTTCGCCGATGTTTCCGTCGCCGATAACGAAGACTTCCTCTTTGTAACGAAGCTTACCAACGGGAGAAATAACAGCCGCTGTACCTGTGCCAAATACTTCTTCCAGAGAACCATCCTTTGCAGCTGCAACAAGCTCATCAACAGAGATTCTGCGTTCCTCAACTTCAAGACCGAGATGCTTGCACATGTGAATAACTGAATTTCTTGTTACACCGGGAAGAATGCTGCCATTAAGCATAGGAGTAACAATTTTGCCATTTATCTTGAAGAAGATGTTCATAGCGCCAACTTCTTCGATGTACTTTCTTTCAACGCCATCAAGCCAAAGAACCTGAGAGTAACCATCGTTATGCGCCTTTACCTGAGCAATAAGGCTTGCTGCGTAGTTACCGCCTGTTTTTGCAAAGCCCATACCGCCTTTAACTGCACGAACATACTCATCTTCAATCCAGATACCAACGGGAGCAAGTCCGCTTGCGTAGTAAGCGCCGCTCGGTGAAAGAATGATAATGAACAGATATGTCTTAGAAGGTGCAACACCTAAGAACTCATCTGTAGCGATAATGAAAGGTCTTATGTAGAGAGATTCGCCCTCGCCTGTGGGAATCCAATCCTTATCAACATCAACAACGGCCTTAACAGCGTCCACAAAATCTTCTTCAGGAATCTGCGGAATGCAAAGTCTTTCATTAGTCATATTTGTACGCTTTGCGTTCATATCAGGTCTGAAAAGGTAAGTCTTTCCGTCGTCGCTTCTGTACGCCTTCATACCTTCAAACATTTCCTGACCGTAGTGGTAAACCATTGCGGCAGGTGAAAGGCTGAGGTTTTCAAAAGGTACGATTCTTGCATCGTGCCAGCCCTTGCCCTCAGTGTAATTCATAACAAACATATGGTCAGTAAAGATATGACCAAACCCAAGAGCCTGTCCTTTTTGAGGCTTTTCCTTGGGGGCAGTAGTTTTAACAACTTTTATATCCATATTAACATCCCCTTAAAATGTGATAAAAATAATATACCACTTTCACGTGCTAAAGTCAATAAAAAAGTCCGAAATGCAAGCATTTCGGACTTTTATTTTTTAAAACTTAAGCAAGCTCTGCGAAGTACTTAATTGTACGAACCATCTGGCTTGTGTAAGAATTTTCGTTGTCATACCAAGAAACAACCTGAACTTCGTAAAGGTCGTCGCTGATCTTAGCAACCATTGTCTGAGTTGCATCGAAGAGTGAACCGTAACGGATACCAATGATATCAGAAGAAACGATTTCATCTGTATTGTAACCGAATGATTCGCTTGATGCAGCCTTCATAGCAGCATTGATGCCTTCCTTAGTGATGTCTGTACCCTTAACAACTGCTGTAAGGATTGTTGTAGAACCTGTCGGAACGGGAACACGCTGAGCAGCACCGATAAGCTTGCCGTTGAGCTCAGGAATTACAAGACCGATAGCCTTTGCAGCACCTGTTGAGTTGGGAACGATGTTAACAGCGCCTGCACGAGCACGACGAAGGTCGCCTTTTCTGTGAGGACCGTCAAGAATCATCTGGTCGCCAGTGTAAGCATGGATTGTAGCCATGATACCTGACTGGATGGGAGCGTAATCGTTAAGAGCCTTAGCCATAGGAGCAAGGCAGTTTGTTGTGCAGGATGCAGCAGAAATGATTGTGTCATCCTTTGTAAGTGTATTTTCGTTTACGCTGAATACGATTGTCTTAAGGTCATTACCTGCAGGAGCAGAAATAACAACTTTCTTAGCACCAGCATCGATATGAGCCTGTGATTTTTCCTTTGAGCAGTAGAAACCTGTACATTCAAGTACAACATCTACACCAAGCTCACCCCAGGGGAGGTCAGCAGCCTTAGGCTCGCTGTAGATTGTGATTTTCTTACCGTCTACTACGATGTAATTTTCGCCTGCTTCTACTGTGTGTCCGTCGTATCTGCCCTGAGAAGAGTCATACTTAAGAAGATGAGCAAGCATCTTGGGATCTGTAAGGTCGTTGATTGCTACAACCTCATAACCCTCTGCACCGAACATCTGGCGGAATGCCAAACGACCGATACGGCCAAAACCGTTAATTGCAACTTTTACTGCCATTTTAAAACATCCTTTCGTGTTTAAAAATTATATAATAAAATTTTATTTATTACCTTATGCTATTATCATAGATTCAATCACGGGTGCGTGAATGGGGGACTGTCCGTCAAAACCAACAGGAGTTGATGCAATTTCATCAACAAACTCCATACCGCTTATAACCTTGCCGAAAGCAGCATAGCTACCGTCAAGGTGGGGAGCATCCTCGTGCATAACAAAGAACTGACTTCCTTCGCTATTTGCAATGTAAACATTTGAACCAAAACCAATGTTAAGAAGCATAAGACCAATTGCTGGTGAAATACCAAGTCTAATGCCAAGTGGAATAGCGTCAACAATCTTTTCTCTTACATTTAATAAAGAAAGTACAAGGAAAACAAGACCCTCGATAAGAATGATGCAAAGCATTGACTGGAATGACT
>JAZRPN010000014.1:0-1576 GCA_045649225.1 Clostridia bacterium
AACCCCAGAGGTACACGTATTTTTGGACCGGTTGCAAGAGAACTTCGTGATCACGAATATATGAAGATCCTTTCTCTCGCTCCCGAAGTACTCTGATTGGGAGGTGCGCTTAATGAAATTCAATCATATTAAAAAAGATGACCAGGTTATCGTAATTTCCGGTAACGAAAAGGGTAAAAAAGGTAAGGTTCTCAGCGTAGACCATGAAAATGGCCGCGTAATCGTTGAGGGCGTTAACATGGCAACAATGCACAAGAAACCCCGCAGACAGGGCGAAACCGGCGGAATTATCCAGCAGGAGGCAGCACTTAATATGTCAAATGTAATGCACATCTGCAAAAAGTGCGGCAAGCCCACCAGAATCGGCTACACCGTTCTTAAGGACGGCAGCAAGGTTCGCGTTTGCAAAAAGTGCAATGAAAACTTTGATGATTAATTGAAAGGAGGAAAGTGCAATGTCAACAATGAAAACTCTTTACACAAACGAAGTTGCACCGGCGCTTTTGAAGAAATTTAGTTACAAGAGCACCATGCAGATTCCCAAGCTTGACAAAATCGTAATCAACATCGGTCTTGGCGAAGCAAAGGATAATCCCAAGGTTATCGACGCTGCTATGAATGACCTCACAATAATCACAGGTCAGAAGCCCGTTGTTACAAAGGCGAAGAAGTCAATCGCTAACTTTAAACTTAGACAGGGTATGTCAATCGGCGTCAAGGTTACACTCCGTGGCGAGAAGATGTACGAGTTTATAGACAGACTCTTTAACGTAGCACTTCCCCGCGTTAGAGACTTTAGAGGAATTAATCCCAATGCATTTGATGGCAGAGGTAACTATTCCCTGGGTATCAAAGAACAGCTCATATTCCCTGAAATCGAATATGATAAAATCGATAAAATCAGAGGTATGGACATTATATTTGTTACTACAGCAAAAACTGACGAAGAGGGCCGCGAACTCTTATCACTTATGGGTGCGCCCTTTACCAGAAGCTAAGGGGAGGTATGAAAAATGGCTAAAAAAGCAATGGTTTTAAAACAGCAGAAAACACCTAAGTTTAGCACAAGAGCCTACAACAGATGCAAGATCTGCGGAAGACCTCACGCTTATTTGAGAAAGTACGGTATCTGCCGTATCTGCTTCAGAGAACTTGCATACAAGGGACAGATTCCCGGCGTTAAAAAGGCAAGCTGGTAATATTAAAGCTTTGGAAAAGGAGGTTTACTCATGCAAATCACAGATCCTATTGCTGATATGCTTACAAGAATCCGTAACGCTAACTCAGCGAAGCATGAAACTGTTGATGTTCCCGTTTCCAACATGAAGAAGGCAATTGCCCAGATTCTTCTTGAGGAAGGTTACATCAAGAGCTACGAGATCGTAGATGACGGAAAGCAGGGCATGATTCACATTACCCTCAAGTACGGCGCAAATAAAGAAAAGGTTATTTCTGGACTTCAGAGAGTTTCCAAGCCCGGCCTCAGAGTTTATGCCGGTCGCGACGAACTTCCCAGAGTTCTTAAAGGCCTTGGTATTGCAATTGTATCCACATCAAAGGGTATCATGACAGACAA
>JAZRPN010000015.1:0-8607 GCA_045649225.1 Clostridia bacterium
TATAAAAAATTTTTCAACAGATAAGCCCAATATTTACAGGATATTCATTTTTATCTTATTTTTTGACATAAAAACAGCCGTTATATATAACGGCTGTTTTTTATTATTTAGATATTTTCATAATCTTGTATTCGATTTTGCCCATCGGAGCATCCACAAAAACTGTGTCCTTTACCTTATGACCGAGAAGCGCAATACCCATCGGTGATTCGTCAGAAATTCTGCCCTTTAAGGGGTCAGTTTCGGTTGAGCCAACGATTGTATACTCCTCCGTGTCTCCGCTTTCGACATCCTTAACCTTAACCTTTGAGCCTACAGAAACAACGTCTGTACCGATGCTGCTTTCGTCTATTACCTGTGCATTTTTGAGCATACCCTCAATTTCAACAATACGTGCCTCAATCTCAGCCTGCTCATTCTTTGCTTCGTCATACTCACTGTTCTCTGAAAGGTCGCCAAAAGAAAGCGCCCTCTTTATTGCCTCGGTATTTTCCTTGCGGCGAACAGTTTTGAGATTTTCAAGCTCTTCTTGTAATTTTTGTAAACCTTCACCGGTAAGAATAACCTGTTTAGCCATTTAAAAAACCTCTTTTCATTTTCTTTTCACACTAACGTATATTATATTATTAAATTGCATCTATGTCAAGTAAAATCGTTTTGGGCTCACAGCGTATAGATTTTACCGCTTGTTTCGTTTATGTTTACAATGCATTCATCGTCAGGCATTAGCCCTGACACACAGAAGCTGTCAAGACCTCCCTTTATTGACAATGCCTCATTCAGAGGCTTTGTTTTATCGCTGTCGATATGCATATGTCTGATTATCAGCGTTTTGTCGTTTATTTTTGCATCGTCAAAGGAAATTACGGGGCACTTTATCCACTCTCTTACCTCATCCGTATTCTCAAGTTTTACGGCAAGCGAATTTTCCCAGTCGGGGTTATTAAAAAAAGGAATGTGTCTTATAACCGTGCCATATTTAAAGTAAAGCTCATCATACGTCTTCCCTAACGTATCAAACGGAGAAACAACCGTAAAAAGCCTTGCCCTGTCTTTTATCTCAAAGATTATGCGTGAGGCAAGACTTGGCTCTGCCATTACAAAAACCTCCTTGAGAGGAAAAGACAAGCCGTGCATTTTTGCAGTTCTTTCCACTATTTTGTCTATAATACAAAGTGCCTGATTTGTAATATCACCCTTATACTCCTTTATATACTTAGATGTTTTTTCCTTTGTAAATGTATTTTCTTTAACGAGCACTGTTTGGCTTTCCTTGATTTGTAAAAGCTTTTTTATCGAGCGCACATTATCTCTTACGAAAATTGTGTGAACGTCTTCTGATTGTATCTCTTTTTTATGTTTTTCGTTTTTCGTTGCAACAACTATATCCATAAAAAACCCCCTGCATAAATACTATTTACGCAGGGGCAGGTTTATTCTACTGTAACCTTGTCTTTTAGGGTGTTATACTTTGAATTTCCTATTCCGTCAATATTTTTAAGTTCTGACACGCTTCTGAATTTGCCGTGCTTTGTTCTATAGTTTATTATCTGTGCAGCAGTTGTTTCTCCCACGCCGTCAAGCGAGCAAAGTGTAAACAAATCTGCCGTATTTAAATTTACAAGATTGCTTTTCTTTCCTGATACAGCGGTTGCGGGAATAACAATCTCCTCACCGTCTTTTAATTTTTCCGCAAGATTGATTGCATTTGAGTCAGCTTTATTTGTAAATCCGCCCGAAACTGTAATGGCATCCTTAATTCTGCTGCCGTACTCAAGCTCATAATATCCGGGCGAAGTTACCTCGCCTTTTATATGAATGCCAACAATCTTTTGTGTTTCTGCAGAAGAACCTGCTGTTTTCTTTTTATCCGACTGAGCCTTTCCTATAACACATCCAATCGCTATAAGAATAATTACTACAAAAAACACTATGTCCTTATAGGTTATCTTTTCATTCATCCAAAAGCTCTCCTTTGTTGTACCCTTGTGCTTTATCGGCAATGTCGTTGATTTGTTTTTTGCAGTCAAGATTTGTGGTCTCCTCTGCAATCTGAACAATTTCCTTATATGCCTCTTTTGTTTCCGCACTGCCTTTTTCCGCATTTTTGATAATTTTGTACAGACTTTGCGCAAGCTTCACTCTGTATGTATCATTGAAAGGCGTCTTTGAACATACGTACTTCCACTGTATCACACTTTCTCTTAAATCGCCCGCATATGCATAAACATAAGCCTTTTCTTTTATGCCCTCAAGACTTTTTTTGTTTCGTTTTTCTGCCTTTTCGGCGAATTTCAGGGCATCTTTGTAATCACCGTTTGATTTTCTTATACTAACAGAAGCTCTTATACAGCTAGCATCGTCTGCGGGATTTATCGCCGCAGCATTTGCATACAGCGTAGCAGCGTTTTCATAATCTCCATTTTTGAACTTGGTATCGGCGCGACTTGAAATAACCGAATGTACAAAAAGATATACTGCCACGACTGTTATAGCTGCACAGAATACAGCAAATTGCTGCAATTTGTTTTTATTTATTGTCTTTGAAAAAGTAGAATTTACATACTCATTATATGTAAGAAGACCGCAAGAGAGCAGCATAACCAAAAGCCCATCTGTTACGGGAACAATCATAAAAATCACAACAAATAAAAGTGTAAAAAACGAAAGTTGCGATTTATTTTTGGCAAACAGGTATACGCACCTTGCTACTAAAAGCACCGCAAACAAAAGCCCCGCCAAACCACAGGAAGATATAATTATCGCAAAAAGAGCAAGCTTGTCGTTATACGCATAGTAAGACGTTTGAAAAATCTCCTGACCTGACAAAAACCCTCCGCCGCCTACGCCGATAAGGCTATCTAATCCGCACAAAAGTGCGTCAAGCTGAGCTGTGCTTTTGTAGCAAATAACAGCAATAACTGCTACTGCGGTCAGCACAATGCACATAATCGGGACGTAAAATTTCTTTGCCCGAAGCTTAGCAAAAAAGCTTACCAGAAGAGCAACAAGAACGGCATATCCTATAACACTTTTTGCCATAACCAAAACAAATAAAAGCGGAAGAATTGCCAAAGAAAGCACTTGCTTTTTTCTTTTTGTGTTTTTGTATATAAGGTTTACTGCACAAAAAATTGCACAAACCATATAAATTGCAAGCAGCGAATTTTGCCCTGCAATAAGGGAGAAAGACGCCTTTGAGCCTACAGGCACCAAATAGCAAAACCAGTAAACTATGTTTGCAAAGCTACAAACTAATCCCGACGTTAATACCAGATACATCAGCCTACCCTTAAGTCCGTCTGATGAGTTTTCGCCGAAGTAATCTCCGATAACTGCCATGAAAGTCCAGCATAGACAAAGCTGCGAAATAAAATGCACCCCGTTTATGCCGCTTCTTGTAAATGGGGACATAATCAGTGTGAAAGCTATCAAGCCGCCAAGCATTATCTGCGGAGAGGAAATACATATTCTCCCCGACACCATTATTCTCATTGAAAGCATTGCCGTAAATATCGCAAGAAGCAGGTAAGTTGTTGCATCCACACCGAGAAGGCCTGTTAAAATCGGCCCTGCTACGCAAAAAATCGCCACTGCAACCTTTAAAAGTGCAACACTTGTATTTTTTTGTATTGAAAAGAGCATATTTCCACCATTTTTCCAAATCATTTAGCATCCTCGTGGCTTTTTTCCACAAGGGCATCGATAAACTCACTAAAATCCTTTATTTCAAAACCTTCACATTTTTTCGCATACATAAGGTATTCGATATTCCCCTCCGGTCCCCTTATCGGTGAGAAGTCAATTCCCAATACCTCAAACCCGTTATTCTGAGCAAAGGTTGTAATTTCGTTTATAACTTCCTTATGAACAGAAGCGTCGCGAACAACACCTTTCTTTCCGACTTTTTCACGTCCTGCCTCAAACTGCGGCTTTATAAGAGCAACTACCTCTCCACCACTTCTTAAAAGCTCGTGTGCCACGGGAAGAACCAGTTTAAGCGATATAAATGCAACGTCTACGGAGGCGAAATCAAGCTCGCATCCAATATCCTCGGGCTTTACAAAGCGTATGTTTGTTCTTTCCATATTAACCACACGCTCATCTGTGCGAAGCTTCCATGCAAGCTGACCGTAACCAACATCAACGGCAAAAACCTTTTTAGCCCCATTTTGAAGCATACAATCAGTAAATCCGCCCGTTGACGCACCTATGTCCATAGCCACAGAGTCCGTAAGGTCAACGGGGAAAGACTGCATCGCTTTTTCAAGCTTAAGCCCTCCGCGGCTTACGTATTTAAGAGTTTCACCACGAAGCTCAACCTTGTCCTTTTCGCCGATTTGTTCACCCGCTTTATCGGCTTTTTGATTATTTACATATACCTTGCCCTCCATAATCAGGCTCTTAGCTAAATCTCTGCCGCTGACAAGCCCGTTTTCCACAAGGTATAAATCAAGTCTTTTCTTCAAGAGTTATACATCCTTTCAACATCTTGCGCAATTTTTTCAGGTGTGAAGCCATATTTTTCTCTCAGTTCACTATCCGTTGCATGAGAAACAAATTCGTCAGGCACTGCACGAAGAATTACGTCAAAATTCATTTTCCTTTTTTGTGCCTCAGCGGCAAGCATTTCGCCCATTCCGCCACGAAGAGCATTTTGTTCAATACAAAACAGCCTGCCTGTTTTTTGAGCAGAGGCAAAGATGGTATCAAAATCAATCGGTTTAACTGTGCAGACATCGATAACTTCGGCGCTAATGCTCTTTTCCTGCAAAATACGAGCCGCACGCAATGCATCACTGCATGAGTGTCCTTCCGCTACGATTGTAACGTCGCTGCCGTCTTTCAGGATTTTAGCCTTTGAGAGAACAAATTCGCCATTATCAATTTCTTCCGCCTCGCTCCCACGTGGGTAACGAATTGCTATGGGACCGTTATGACGGTTTACTGCGTAATCGAGCATTTTTCTGAGTTCCGCAAAAGAGGACGGTGCCAGCACTGTCATATTGGGAATGGAAGTAAGATAACTCAAATCAAAAAGTCCCTGATGCGTAGCACCATCGCCCGCAACAAAGCCTGCACGGTCAATCGCAAAAACAACGTGATAATTACCGAGAGCAACATCGTGCACTACATTGTCATAAGCACGCTGAAGAAAGGTCGAGTATATAGCTACAACCGGCACTGCACCGCCATTTGCAAGCCCTGCCGCAAATGTTACTGCGTGCCCCTCCGAAATACCGACATCGTAAATTTTGTCGGGAAATCTTCTGGCAAACTCTACAAGTCCGCTTCCCTGTATCATCGCAGGCGTGATAACCGCAATTTTTTCATTTTTCTCTGCGAGGCTACAGATTTCGTCTCCAAAAACGGACGAAAAGCTTGGCTTTGCCTCTGCCGTTTTACCGCTTTTACGGTCAAACGGTCCAATGCCGTGAAAAAGCTGCGGGTTTTTCTCGGCAAGAGGGTATCCCTTGCCCTTTTTTGTTATAACATGCACCATAACAGGCTCATTAAGGGTAAGAGCCCTTTTAAGCATTTCCTCAATATCTTTGATGTTGTGTCCGTCAACCGGACCAAGATATGTAACACCCAGTTGCTCAAAGAAGATATTGGGTGCAAGCATTTTCTTGAGCTGAGATTTAACACCCTTCAGCACCTTATAAATTCCGTCACCATCGGGCATACGATGCACCATATCGATAGTTTTTTGCTTAAGCGCAGTGTACTTTGGGTTTGTCCTCACCTTTGCAAGATAAGTTGAAAACGCACCGACATTTTTTGATATTGACATTTCGTTATCATTAAGAATAATGAGCATTTTTGGCTTTAAATTGCCAATACTGTTTATTGCCTCCATACTAAGTCCACCGGCAAACGAACCGTCGCCGATAAGCGTGGCAACCTCGTAAGTTTCTTTTGTGAAGTTGCGTGCCTCAACCATACCAAGAGCCGTTGAAAGAGATGCAGATGCGTGCCCTGTAAACGCAGCATCGTACTCACTTTCCGCCGGACTGCAAAAGCCGCAAAGCCCACCGCCCTGACGAATTGTACCAAGCTCGTCCAGACGGCCTGTCAGAATTTTGTGTACATAGCTTTGATGCCCGACATCCCACACTATCTTATCCTTTGGAGCATCCAAAACACGGTGAAGTGCAACCGTCAGCTCAACTGCACCGAGATTGCTTGCAAGATGCCCACCGCACTTTGATACAGTCTCTACAAGCGTATCGCGAATTTCTTCGCACAACACATCAAGCTGACTATAGCTAAGTTTTTTAAGGTCTTTCGGGCTATGAATATTTTGAATAAATTTACTCATATTATCATTTCCTTATAAGTTCGCTTCCCTCGTTTTGAGGAGGGACAAGGGCTGAGTTATATCCCTCATAGATAACCATGCCTGCTTTTGCCCCCGAGGGCTTTTTAACGTGGCTTACCGGGCAGTAGTCAACCTCGACATACTGAGAGTTTTTCCCCTTTGAGTAATATGCCGCAAGCTTTGCGGCAGTCTCTATCACATCATTTGGGAATTCCTCCCCCATAAATTTCACAAGCACGTGAGAGCCTGCGATTGTTTTTGCGTGAAGCCACAAATCACGGCTACGCCCCATCTTAAGAGTCAGATAATCGTTTTGCACGTTATTTTTACCCACGTAAATAGTGTAGCCCTTATATTCAAACTCCATCGGCTTTGACTGTACTGCATTTTTATCCTTGCGTTTTTTCGAGTTTTCCCGTTTTATATACCCGAAATGAGCAAGCTCTGCTTTGATTTCGGCAAGCTCAGACGGCGACTGTGCGTTTTGCACGCTGTATAAAACAGATTCAAGATACTTTATTTCATCAACCGTTTTTTCAATCTGCTCGGTTGCGTAAATCTCTGTATTTTTAGCCTTTTTGTATTTTGTATAATAATTTTCGGCATTCTGAGACGGCGACTTTGTGGTATTTAATGCAATCACCGCTTCTGCCTGATTTTCGTCATAAAAATTTATTGCACGAAGCTCACTGTCGCCCTTTTTTATTTGGTAAAGGTTTGCAACAATAAGGTCGCCTGCAATTTTAAACTTATCCCTTTCGCCCGCTTCGCGAAGTTCCTTTTGCAAAAGATTGAGTTTTTTCTCGCAACGATGCAGATTGTTATTTATAATCTTTGTAATGTTACTACTGCGGTTTTGCATACGTGCATGCAAATCACGCATAAAATAAAATTCACGGGCAGCATCGTTCATACTGTCCATTTGGCTGCATCTAAGCTCTGTATACTGAGTAAGATTAAACGGTGCGAAATCAATTACACGCCCGCTTACTTCATCCACCACAATGCATGGCGAAATTTCGCCCGTCTGTGCGTCTTGAAACATTCTTTTTAAATTAACTGCGCACAAGTGCAACTGAGCCTCGCTAAGCTCACCAATTACTACTTTTCGCTGACCGCATGCACGGTAAACGCATTCCCCTGCAAGAAGAGGGCTTATTCCCATAACTCCCGATACAATCGCTTTTTCGACCTCAGCGCCCTCGGGTGAATTTTTAAGAAGTGTATAAAAGTCGTCCTCTCCACATTCAAGAGGGTTTAGTCTGTCGCTTGCGGGCGGGAGCATATATTTAAGTCCGGGTAAGATATTTCTCTTTGAGCTTACTGTAAGGTCAATATGCTTTACAGAGTCGATAATTTTTTCGTTTTCGTCAAGGAATATGATATTACTGTTACGCCCCATTATCTCGCAAATAAGGTGGCGCAGTGTAAGGTCTCCCAATTCATTTCTGCCCGAAAAAACAATGTCAACTGCTCTTTCATAGCCAATGCGTTTGATTTCCTCAATACGTGCACCGGTAAGGTGTTTGCGTAGCAGCATACAAAACATCGGGGGCGATGTTGGATTTTCCTTATTTTCAAGAGCAAGATGTATGCGTGCATTTTCACTGCTTGCACTTATAATAAGCTTGTACGCACCATTTTTATTTTTAAGCAGCAAAAGAAGTTCATCAGCTTCGGGCTGATGAACTTTTTCAACCTTGGCATCTTTCAATGCTGTATCAAGTTCATTACATATTGCACCAAGTGCAACTGCATCAAGCGGCATAATTTCCCCTCACATTTTATTTTTCAAACACGCTTTTCATCAGTTCCTGATTTCTTTTGTTTCTTTCCATACGCTTTTTTTTGCGCAGAATTCTGCGTCTGCGTCTTTCAAGCAGTATAAGAATTGCGATTATAATTGCAATCACAACAAAAAGCCATGGTGATGTGAAAAAGTCCACAGTTTTGCTTACCATAAAGGTAATCGGGTCAAACCTGTACTCTTTGTCTGCAATAAGATTTATTGTGCCTACAGAAGCGCCATTTACAAAGTACTCCCTTTTTCCTATAACCTGTCCTTTTTTTATGGGAGCCTTAACGCTTTCGGGAATATCGTCTTCAAAGGTGATTTTTATGTCTTCCTCTGTTTTATTACGAAGAGCCTCAATTCCTGTCTCCGTTTGAAGAATAACCTTTTTTGTACGTCGGGTGTAAAGCACCTTTGCTTGCGATACAATCGCATCCTGCTTTACAATTCTTCGTGCAGAATAGTTTTCAAACACGAAGTTAAACATATTTAT
>JAZRPN010000016.1:0-4538 GCA_045649225.1 Clostridia bacterium
GCGAAGTGCCTGCACCCAGCACACATTTGCAATCGCCATTGTAAAAATACCGTTCCACGCAAAGCCTGCCCACTGAACAGCGTTTGGCATAAAGACCTCGCCTTTAAAAGAAATTATTACAAGTGAAACTATAAACGATGCTAAATATCCAAGCATCATAGAGAGCCATTTGTCGTAGTTATACTTTTGATTGAGTGCCGTGAACAGTCCGTAGCTCATCGCACCAAGCAAACAAAGAACTGCACCCATAAGCATTTCCTTGTCTATATTAGAAAACGAAATTCGGCTTGAAATCATCACACCTGCAAAGGATATCAAAATTGCAATAATCTTTCGCCACGTAAGCTTATCTCTGAGAACTATGCACGCAAACACAATGCTCATTATCGGCCACATATAATTTACAATAAATGCCTGTGATGCAGGCATCAAATCTGTACCTGAATAGTAAAACAAGTAGTAAAGCACCGTGCTTGGAATTGTTATAATAACTGATACAAAATAATCTTTTGCTTTATATGTTTTAAACTTCTTTATATTGCCTGTTACTAAGTTGTAACCAAGCAAAAACAAAAACGCAAAGAGCGTGCTGAAGCACAAAAGCTGAAAGCTGTCTAAGGTGCTAAGCAGTAATTTTGAAATTGTGGCGACGGTTGACCAGCAAAAAATTGCCGCTGCTACGTAAAAATATGTTTTTTTCATATTTATTCCCCTTTTGCAAGCATTGAATTACACATTTCTGAAGCCTCTGCCTATTATTTCGCTGCTTGTTGTTACGATAATAAAGGCGTGCGGATCTACCCTCTTTATTTCATCACGCAATCTTATTGCTTCCATACGTCTGCATACAGTGTGTATCATTGTTTTTTCCTGCTTGGTGTACTCACCAATTACTGAATTGACCGTTACGCCGTGATGCAAGGTTTTTATGATATACTCTGAAATTTCTTCACGCTTGTCCGTGATTACGACAAAGTACTTGCAGGTATTGAGGTTTTCTATAACTGCATCTACGATAAATGCCTTTGCAAAAAGGCCTAACAGAGAAAACAGCCCCGCTACAATGCCATATACAAAGAATGAACTTGTAGCAACTATAAAGTCTACAACAAGAAGTGCTTTACCAACATTAATGGAGGTAAACTTTTTTAGTATCAACGCTACAATATCTGTGCCGCCCGATGATGCGTTACTGTTAAATATAAGGGCAGAGCCGATTGAGGTTAAAAGCATTGCATAGATAAGCTCTAAAAGCGGCTCATCAGAAAGCGGTTTTGAAAGCGGGCAGACAATTTCCAAAACAAATGTAATTGCAGAGTAAAGCATACTGCAATAAAATGTTTTAAGCCCGTTTTCGTTACCTAAAATTATAAACCCTAAAACAAGCAATACTATATTTAAAATCCAGATCCATGAACCTGCCGTAATCGACGTGAGCGGAGCCAGAAGCGTAGCAATACCTGTTACGCCACCGGTTACAAAACCGTTGGGGATTTTAAAATAGTATACACCAAATGCAAGAAGCACGCACCCAAGCGTCATCATAAGAAAGCTGTTGAGTTTTTTCATCGTAGCACCTCATTTTAATAAACCGACTTAATGCCAGCCGATTTAAAAATCGGCTGGCATTAAATTACACTATATATTAGAAAGAAAACAGTTCTTTCTTCACTTCTTCGCTGAGCGGTTTACCATACTCGCAAACCTCGTAAGCTTCTGCAAAACGAATCTTGCTTCCACGCTCTTCGCCATAGGTTTCGATAAGCTCTTTTCTGAAGCGTGCAGCACTCTTTGCATAGCGTACCATATAGCCACGCTCTGCTGTCATTACTTCTTCGTCTGTTGTGTCCTGAGTTACATTCATACCCTTAAGCCACTCAAAGCGTGCCTCCGCACCCTCGGGAACTTCTTCACCGTGAGTATAGGGAAGCCACTCGTAAACCTGGCAAACGTTAAGGTTTGCAATCTGCATTTTAACGTCAATCTCGCTGTCGATATCAACAACAATGTCGGGTCTGAAAGGAGGATTGATGAATCTGTCCTCACTGTACAAAATAACCGGCATAAAACGCATTGCAGGTGCATCAGGGCACTCGTTGGGAACAGTCAAAAGGTATGAAGCATCCTGAACAAGCTGACCTGAAGCTCTGTGGTCTGCGTGGTAATCGTTGGGTCTGTGAGCAATAACCACATCGGGGTTGAATTTACGTATATAACGGATAAGGCGCTTACGTGTTTCCAGATCTGCAACCAAGTTACAGTCGTCAACATCCCACACATCGTATGTAATACCAAGAAGCTTAGCAACTGCAGCAGATTCCTTTGCACGTGTTGCGGTTGTTTCCTTCGGTCCCATAATATGGTGGCCGCCGCAACCATTACACATACTCAAAAACTGAACTGTGTGGCCATTTTTAATAAGCTTGCTTGCAAGGCCGCCACGCTCAAACTCGTTGTCATCCTGGTGTGCACCAATCATCAAAATTCTCATAAAAAACTCTCCCTTTATAAAATCGGTTTATCAAGACAAATTATAACATAACTATTTACCAATTTCAACAAAAAAAGGCAACAAAATTAGAATTTGTTACCTTTTTTTATTTTATTTTGCACTGCCGGACATAAGGGTAACGCTTTCCCCCGTTACGCTTAAAAGTCCACGCTCAACATTGACTGTTTTCTCGGTACCATCCTCAAGCTCAATACGCACATCGCACGGCTTTACCGAGGTTATAAACGGGGTGTGGTTTGCCATTACGGCGAGGTCGCCCTCGGCCCCTCTCAAACTTACCTTTACGATGTTTCCATCAAACAGATTTCCGTCGGGCGTTGATATAACAAATCTGTACGCTTTCATTACATCACCTTTTTCGCCTTTTCAACCGCCTCGTCAATAGTTCCTACAAACAGGAACGCAGACTCGGGCAGGTCGTCGTGCTTGCCCTCGATAATTTCCTTAAAGCCCCTGATTGTTTCGGAAAGAGGCACATAAGTTCCGGGGATGCCGATAAACTTCTCTGACACACTAAACGGCTGCGACAAAAATCTCTGAATTTTTCTTGCTCTTTGTACAAGGAGCTTATCCTCGTCAGAAAGCTCATCCATACCCATAATTGCGATGATATCCATAAGCTCGGCATATCTTTGAAGAATACGCTGAACCTCGCGGGCTACTGTGTAATGCTCCTCGCCTAAGATATCGGCAGAAAGGATACGGCTTGTAGATTCGAGCGGGTCAACCGCAGGATAGATACCCTGAGATGCTATACTTCTCGAAAGAACCGTTGTTGCATCAAGATGGGCAAAGGTTGTTGCGGGTGCCGGGTCAGTAAGGTCATCGGCAGGCACATAAACTGCCTGAATTGATGTGATTGAACCTTTTTTGGTTGATGTTATTCTTTCCTGAAGCACACCCATCTCATTTGCAAGCGTCGGCTGATAACCAACGGCCGACGGCATTCTGCCCAGAAGTGCAGAAACCTCAGAACCTGCCTGCGTAAATCTGAAAATATTGTCGATGAAGAGAAGTACATCCTGACCTTCCTCCTCACGGAAATATTCCGCCATTGTAAGGCCTGAAAGTCCTACTCTCATTCTTGCTCCCGGGGGCTCGTTCATCTGACCGTACACAAGCGTAGTATTGGAAAGAACGCCCGATTCCATCATTTCGTTATAAAGGTCGTTACCCTCTCTCGTACGCTCGCCAACGCCGGTAAATACTGACAGTCCGCCGTGCTCCTTGGCAATGTTGTTGATAAGCTCCATAATAAGAACTGTCTTACCAACACCTGCACCGCCGAAAAGACCTATCTTACCGCCCTTTGAGAACGGACAGATAAGGTCAATTACCTTGATGCCTGTCTCAAGAATTTCAGTTGATGTGGAAAGCTCCGAATATTCGGGAGCGGGGCGGTGAATGTCCCATCTTTCTACATCTTCAGGGTCGGGCTTGTTATCAACTGCATCACCCAGAACATTGAAAATTCTGCCAAGGGTTTTTCTGCCGACGGGAACACTTATCGCCTTACCCGTATCTGTAACGGGAGTACCTCTTGTAAGTCCGTCGGTAGATGCCATAGCGATGCACCTTACTGCATTGTCGCCAATGTGCTGAGCAACCTCAACGGTAAGCTTTCTTTCACCTATTTGCATTGTAAGTGCATTGTATATGCTCGGAAGATTGCCCTCCTCGAACTGCACGTCAACTACGGGACCAATTACCTGCATAACAACGCCTTTTGTTATATTTGACATATTTGTGTCTCCTTAAGCTTAAGTTAGTACCTAAGCCTTAAATTTTTGTTAATTACACGCCACTTCCGGCTACGATTTCTGTAATTTCCTGAGTGATTGCACCCTGCCTTGCACGGTTATATTCAAGTGTAAGACTGTCAATCATCTCGCCTGCATTCTTGCCTGCATTGTCCATCGCAAATCTTCTTGCAACCACCTCGCAGGTGAAGCTCTCCCTTGCGAGTGCCACTACCTTGCCGGCACCGTACTCTTCTATAACTGCCTCGAGAATTGCCCTTTCATCC
>JAZRPN010000017.1:0-7263 GCA_045649225.1 Clostridia bacterium
ACCCCAAGGAAAAGGAGGGTCGCTATGTTAAGGTTCGAGTGTTCTCATTTAATAAGATTCGTGGACTTGATGCATACCTTTCACCTGAAATGAAGTCAACTGGTGAGGTTATCGGCTATGACGATAAGCTTAACCGTGCAATGTACAAGGCACTTCAGGCTTCCGGAATGAAGCTTCAGAACTACGGTACAGTATTTGTTACTATCGCAGACACAGACAAGGAGGAGGCGCTTCCTCTTATCGAGAGGTTCTATAACCTTGGCTTTAACATTCAGGCGACAAAAGGTACGGCAGACTTTCTTAAGGCTAACGGAATCCGCACACACGCACTCACAAAGATAAGTGATGGCAGTGACGAAATTCCGCAGGCAATCAGGCAGGGTCATATTGCGTATATCATCAACACAAGCAATATCGCCAGCGCTGAATCGTCGACAAACGACGGGCACGAAATCCGTGCGCTTGCAACAGAAAACAACATCGACATCTTCACTTCGCTCGATACGGTTTCTGTATTGCTCGATGTTTTGGAGGAAACCACCTTGTGCATTTCCACAATAAATTCCTGAGGTGTAGGTATGAAGCAAAGCATATTTAAAATCAAAAAGAATCAGAAGATTGCAAAAAACATTATGAAAATGGTGCTTTCGGGCGATACGAGTGATATCGTGCGCCCGGGGCAGTTTGTAAATATCTTAGTTGACGGCTTTTTCCTGAGAAGACCTATATCAGTATGTGATTACGATGCCAAAACGCTTACAATCATCTACAAAATTGTGGGCGAGGGCACAGAGGCAATGAGCGAGTACAAGCCCGGCAAGGAGCTTGACGTAATGACGGGCCTCGGTAACGGCTACGATGTGTCAAAGAGTGGCGACAGTCCGGTTCTTCTCGGTGGCGGTGTTGGCGTTCCTCCGCTTTTTAACCTTTGCAAAAAGCTTGTGAGTGAGGGCAAAAAGCCAACCGTTATTTTAGGCTTTAACACCAAAGACGAAATCTTTTACGAAAAAGAATTCAAAAAGGCAGGTGCCAAGGTGTATGTAACAACCGTGGACGGAAGCTACGGAGTAAAGGGTTTTGTAACGGATGTTTTAAAAGACCTTTCATATACTTATTTTTACACCTGCGGTCCTGAGCCGATGTTAAAGGCAATATACAATGTATCAAACACATCAGGCCAGCTCAGCTTTGAGGAAAGAATGGGCTGTGGCTTTGGTGCCTGCATGGGTTGCTCATGCAAAACAAAGTACGGAAACAAGCGTATCTGTAAAGACGGACCCGTGCTCGAAAAGGAGGAGATTATATGGTAGATACAAAGGTAAACCTTTCAGGGCTTTGTCTTGACAATCCCATTATCCCCGCCAGTGGAACGTTTGGCTACGGGTATGAATTTGCCGAAATTTACGATATCAACATATTAGGCTCGTTTTCCTTTAAAGGAACAACACTTGAGCCCCGCTTCGGAAACCCCACCCCGAGAATTGCCGAATGTTACTCGGGTATGATAAACAGTGTAGGGCTTCAGAATCCGGGCGTTGAGAAGGTTATCGAAGAGGAACTTCCCAAGCTTAAGGAGTGCTTTAACAAAAAGGTAATCGCAAATGTCGGCGGATTTTCGATAGAAGAGTACGCTACGGTTTGCGAAAAGCTTGACAAGGAAGAGCAGGTTGGGCTTCTTGAGGTTAACATAAGCTGCCCCAACGTACATAACGGTGGGATGAGCTTTGGTACAGACCCCAAAATGGCTTACGAAGTTACCAAAAAAGTTAAAGAGGTAACAACAAAGCCTGTATACATCAAGCTAAGCCCCAATGTAACAGATATCACCGCAATCGCAAAAGCGTGTGAGGAGGGCGGTGCCGATGGTATAAGCCTCATAAACACACTTTTGGGTATGCGTATAGATATCGGGCAGCGAAAATGCGTTATTGCAAACAAAATGGGCGGTTTTTCAGGGAGTGCGATATTCCCTGTAGCTGTTCGTATGGTATATCAGGTGTACGAGGCCGTTAAAATTCCGATTATCGGTATGGGCGGCGTGTCCAGTGCAAAGGATGTTATCGAAATGATGCTTGCAGGTGCGACTGCAGTTCAGATCGGTGCGGCAAACCTTGTAAATCCCTGCATCTGTAAGGAAATCATTGAGGATCTTCCAAAGCAGATGGAAAAGTACAATATAAATTCACTCGAAAGTATTATCGGAGGTGCACACAATGGGTAAGGATGTAATTATTGCCTGCGACTTTTCAGGCAAGGACGAGGTTATGAACTTCCTCGACAAATTTAAGGAAGAAAAACCTTATGTAAAAATCGGTATGGAGCTTTTTTATGCAGCAGGCCCCGAAATCGTGCGTGAGATTAAAAACCGTGGCCACAAAATATTCCTGGACTTAAAGCTTCACGATATTCCAAACACAGTTATGAAAGCAATGCACGTGCTCTCAGAGCTTGACGTTGATATGTGTAACCTGCACGCAGGCGGTGCAAAGCCAATGATGGAGGCTGCAATCAAAGGTCTTACCCGTGAGGATGGCACAAGACCGCTTCTTATAGCAGTAACACAGCTTACATCTACAAGTCAGGAAGTTATGGAACGCGACCTTCTTATAAAAGAGCCAATTGACTCTGTTGTGCTTCACTACGCAAAAAATGCCAAGGAAGCAGGTCTTGACGGCGTTGTATGCTCGCCGCTTGAGGCAGGCAAGGTACACGGTGCTTGCGGAAACGAATTTCTCACAATAACTCCCGGCGTGCGTTTTGCAGACGGTGAAGTGGGCGACCAGGTGCGTGTTACAACTCCTGCTAAAGCAAAGGAAATCGGCTCAGACTATATCGTTGTGGGAAGACCGATTACTGCAGCAGAAGACCCCGTTGCAGCATACAGAAGATGCGTAGAAGAATTTATAGGATAAGGAGCAATAAAATGAACAACATTGAAAACATAATTGCAAAGGATTTACTTTCAATCAAGGCAGTATTTTTCCGCCCCGATGAGCCTTTCACTTGGGCAAGCGGAATTAAAAGCCCCGTTTACTGCGATAACAGACTTACTCTTACTGCGCCCAAGGTGCGTAACGATGTAGAAAACGCACTTGCAGAAACAATTAAAAGAGAATACCCCGATGCCCAGGTTCTTATGGGAACATCAACTGCAGGTATCGCACACGCTGCAATCACTGCTCATATTCTTGATATGCCTATGGGCTATGTAAGAAGCGGTGCAAAGGACCACGGCAGAGGAAATCAGATTGAGGGCAAGCTCGAAAAAGGTCAGAAGGTTGTAGTTGTTGAAGACCTTATCTCAACAGGCGGCAGCGTTATCGAGGTTGTAAATGTTCTTCGCGAGGCTGGGGCAGAGGTGCTCGGTATCGTAAGCATCTTTACCTACGGAATGCAGAAGGGTATCGACCGTCTTAAAGAAGCAAATGTAAAGAACGTAAGCCTTACAAACTTTGACGTTATTGCATCAGTTGCAGCAGAAGAAAACTATATAAAGAAAGAGGACGTTGAGCGTCTTATAAAATTCAGGAATAACCCGTCAGACGAAAGCTGGATAGGGGCGTGATAAAATGAGAAATCTTATTGATATACTCGATTTATCATTGGAAGAAATCGAAGAGCTTATTGAAAAAGCGAACGATATTATAGCTAACCCCGACAAATACCGCGAAAAGTGTAAGTATAAAAAGCTTGCCACACTCTTCTTTGAACCGTCAACACGTACCCGCCTTTCATTCGAGGCGGCTATGCTCGAGCTTGGCGGAAATGTGCTCGGCTTTTCCGATGCAAACTCAAGCTCTGCAACAAAGGGTGAGAGTGTGTCGGATACAGTGTCTGTTGTAAGCGGATATGCAGATATCATCGCAATGCGTCATCCCAAGGAGGGTGCACCGCTTGTAGCTTCAATGAAAAGCGATGTCCCGATTATTAACGCAGGAGACGGGGGTCACAACCACCCCACACAAACCCTTACTGACCTTTTGACAATCAAGCGTGAAAAGGGAAGACTCGACAATCTCACAGTAGGTCTTTGCGGCGACCTTAAGTTCGGCAGAACGGTGCATTCACTTATCGCGGCAATGTCAAGATATGAGAATGTGAATTTCGTTATGATTTCACCTAAGGAGCTTAAACTCCCGAGATACGTTAAGGAAGCACACGTAAAATCACGCAACATCGCATATGTGCAGACTGAGGACCTCGAAAGTGTTATAGATAAGCTCGATATACTTTATATGACAAGAGTTCAGGGAGAAAGATTCTTTAATGAGGAAGACTATCTTCGTCTCAGAGACAGCTACATTCTGACTCCCGATAAGCTCGTAACTGCAAAAAAGGACCTTACGATACTTCATCCGCTTCCCCGTGTTAACGAGATTTCAACGCTCGTTGATGACGACCCCCGCGCATGCTACTTCAAACAGGCACGCAACGGAAAGTTTGTTCGTATGGCTCTTATACTTAAGCTTCTGGAGGTGGAATAAATGCATGTTGATTCTATAACAAACGGCATAGTTATTGACCATATCGCTTGCGGAAAAGCAATGCAGATATACTCTATGCTTTCACTTGACGAACTCAATTGCCCCGTTGCAATACTCAAAAACGTACCAAGCAACAAAATGGGTAAAAAGGATATCATAAAAATTGACTCTGATATCGATATCAACCTTGATGTTTTGGGCTTTGTTAGCCCCAACATCACTGTTGCAATCGTTAAAAACGGAAAAATATGCGAGAAAAAGCATATAGCACTTCCTGAAAAGGTTGTAGATATCATAAAGTGCAAAAACCCAAGGTGCATAACATCTACCGAGCAGGATATCCACCATATTTTCAGGCTTTTTGACAAGGAAAACCAAGTTTACAGATGTATATATTGCGACGCAAAGGCGTAAGGAAATGTTAAAAATGCCCAGAACGCAAAAGGCAAAATGGATATAAAGGTAAACTTTTAGAGTGTCATTTAATTTTAAGTTATTTGAACCTATAGGAGAAAACACCGTTTCAGACGGTGTTTTTCTTTTTTTGACGCCTTTTGCTACGAACAAACTTCGCCTCTCGCTGTATACTCATACAGCTTCGGGTAACCCTCGGCTATGCCTCGGCTTAGTTTGTCCGTTCTGAGCATTTTTTCCTATTTCCTTAGGGGAAGTGTGATAAATAAAATAATTTTACTTTACCGAATACTCATTTAGTGATATAATAAAAAAGTTAAAGGGGGTAGCCTTATGGAAAGAAGAATTTCAAAACAAACACAGGTAGGAAACATTAAAATCGGCGGCGGTGCACCAATAAGTGTGCAGTCGATGTGCAACACCGATACCAACGATGTTTCCAAAACCCTCGAACAGATACAAAGGCTTTCTGACGCAGGGTGCGAGATAGTGCGCCTTGCAATCCGTGATGAAAATGCGGCAAAAGCATTTTCCGAGATAAAGAAAAAATCACCCCTTCCGCTTGTCGCAGATATACATTTTGACTATCGTCTGGCGCTTTTGTGCGTGGCAGGTGGTGCTGATAAAATACGCATCAATCCAGGCAATATCGGCTCAAAGGAAAGGGTAAACGCAGTTGCAAGGGAATGTGAGAGTAATAAAATTCCCATTCGCATCGGCGTAAACGGCGGTTCACTTGAAAAGGAAATTCTCGCAAAATACGGCTCTCCAACGGCAGAGGCACTCGTGGAGAGTGCGATGCATCACGCACAGATTCTTGAGGAATGCGGTTTTTCAGATATAATTTTGTCTCTTAAGTCAAGCTCCGTCAAAACAATGTGCGATGCTTACAGACTGATAGCAAACAAAACGGATTATCCGTTACATATTGGTGTTACCGAGGCAGGAACACAGTTTAGCGGTGTTGTAAAAAACAGTATCGGCATAGGCTCGCTGCTTCTGGACGGCATCGGTGATACTCTGCGTGTTTCGCTGACTGCACCGCCTGAAAATGAGGTCCTTGCAGGCATAGAAATACTTAAGGCTCTTGACCTTAAAAACGGTCCCAAGCTTATAAGCTGTCCTACCTGCGGCAGATGCCGTGTTGATATGATACCCGTTGCAGAAGAAGTGCAGATGCGCCTTAACAAAATTGACAAGGACATAAAGGTTGCAGTTATGGGTTGCGCAGTAAATGGCCCCGGTGAAGCTCGTGAGGCGGATATCGGAATTGCCTGCGGAGACGGCGTAGCGCTCATATTCCGCAAGGGCGAAATTCTGAGAAAAGTGCCGATAGAAAGTGCGGCAGATGAACTATTCAACGAAATAGAGGGTTTATAATGGAACAAACTTACACGCTCGGCAGTGTGTTTCCCCTGGCTGATGGCTGTGATGACGTAAAAAATGCAAAAGTCATACGTATAGATGCAAATGCATCTGAAAGAAGCATCAGTGCGGAGGTAGCACTGAGTAATCCGGTGGAATTTAATAAAATAGAGAGCTTTCGTGAAAAGGTGTGCGCCGCATATAATCTCAGCAAACTGGAGTTTGAACTGAGGTTTGAGGCAGATGCAGACCCTCAGTTCGCTGTGCAATTTTGTATAGACAAAGTATGTGCAGGCAACGCCCTTTGGGTGATGCTTTTTGACAACTGCGAAATCGAGATAACTGAAGACTCTGCAGATATTTTTTTAAGACACGGCAACAGAGAGATGCTTGAAGACGCAAAAATTGAAGAAAAAATAGAAAAAGCACTCAAAGAAATTTTCTCGAAGAATATAGAAATACAACTTGGTGATAATGAAATGACGGTTGAAAACCGTCTTGAACCGGTTGTCTTTCATAAAAAAGAGGCCCCTGCAAAGCTTGTGTCAATAGCGCAGGAGGGGGCACTTTTGGGTAAGCCCTTTAATCCCAACGATATCACACCAATAAACGAGGTCAGTGCAGATATCGGTCAGTGTATGGTGCGTGGCGATATATTCAATGTTGATACCAGAGAAATTGCAAAGATAAAAAAGCATATCCTTTCCTTTTATATAACAGACTACACGGGCTCACTTACATGCAAGTGTTTTGTTGCATCAAAAGCAGTGGACGAGGTCGTGGAAACACTTAAAAAGAACAGCTGTGTGGCAGTGCGTGGTAAGGCAGAGTTTGACGGTTTTACGCATGAACTTACGATTATGGTTCGCGATATAATCCCCCCAAAACTTCCGCAAATCACTGACGAAGCACCCGAAAAGCGTGTTGAGCTTCACGCGCACACAAAATCATCGGCAATGGATGCCGTTGTAAGTGCAAAGGACCTTGTAAGTCAGGCAAT
>JAZRPN010000018.1:0-2239 GCA_045649225.1 Clostridia bacterium
TGTTGAAAAAACATTCAGACCTACAGAAAAAATGCCAAAGGCACACATAGAAAGAAAGGACATGGAGTACTCATACAATGACGGAGACCTTTACTACTTCATGGACCAGGAAACATTTGATATGATTCCTATAGGCAAGGACCAGATTGGCGATGCACTTAAGTTTGTTAAGGAAAACATGCAGGTTAAGATTCTTTCTTTCAAAGGTAACATCTTCGGTATCGAGCCTCCGAACTTCGTAGAGCTCGCTATCACAGAAACAGAGCCCGGTTTTGCAGGCAACACTGCAACAGGTGCTACAAAACCTGCTACACTTGAAACAGGTGCAACTGTTATGGTTCCGCTTTTCATTGACAACGGCGAAGTAATTAAAGTTGATACCCGTACAGGAGAGTACATGGGCAGAGCATAATTAAGGAGGATAATTATGAGTTATTTAACAGAAAAAATGTCTTACATCAGAGGACTTGCAGAAGGCCTTGAAATTGATGAAACTACTAAAGAAGGCAAGCTTCTTCTTGCTATGGTAGAAGCACTTTCAGATACTGCTGACGAAATTGCAGGCATCAGCGAGCTTCAGGAAGAAATTTCTCTTCAGCTCGACGAGGTTGACGAGGACCTTGATGCTCTTGAAGGCTTCGTTTATGACGACGAAGACGATTTCGATGAATATGAGGATAAAGATGAATTTGTTGTTGAGTGCCCTAACTGCAACGACACAATCTATCTTGATGCTGACCTTCTTGAAAACTGCGATGACAAGATTACTTGCCCTTCATGCGGTGAAGAAATTGAGCTTGAGTTTGACTGCGATTGCGAAAATTGCAGCGAGTGCGAGAAATAATAATTTCTCGCGAAATCTGTCATACCTTTTTCTGGGTATGACAGATTTTAATATCTAAAGACATAACGAACGGGAATGATTTTATGAAAAGAACAACGATAAAACAGCTTTATCGCACTCCTGCCCTTCAGAGCGGTGAAAAGGTGCGTGTTGCGGGATGGATTCGCTCTATCCGTGCCAATAACAATATAGGCTTTGTTTCAATAAACGACGGTAGCTTTTTTGAGAGCCTTCAAGTAGTTATTGAAAAGGATAAGCTCGATATCTATGACAAGATTGCAACGCTCAACGTAGGCAGTGCAGTTTACTTTGAGGGTACAACAGTTGCAACCCCTGATGCTAAGCAGCCATTTGAGCTTCATGCAGAATCTGCTGAAATTGAGGGCGAGTCAACACCTGATTACCCGCTTCAGAAAAAGCGTCATTCTTATGAATACTTACGTACTATTGCACACCTTCGTCCGAGAACAAACACATTTTCGGCTGTTTTCCGTGTGAGAAGCATTCTGGCTTATGCTATACATTCTTTCTTTAATGAAAGAGGCTTTGTATATGTTCACACCCCGCTTATTACATCGAGCGACTGCGAGGGTGCAGGCGAAATGTTCAGAGTAACAACTCTCGACATGAATAACCCGCCTAAGAACGAAGACGGCAGCATTGATTTTTCTCAGGACTTCTTTGGCAAGAGCACAAACCTTACCGTAAGCGGTCAGCTCAATGTTGAAACACACGCAATGGCTCTTGGCGGCGTTTACACCTTTGGACCTACTTTCCGTGCCGAAAAGAGTAACACTCCACGCCACGGTGCAGAATTCTGGATGGTTGAGCCTGAAGTTGCTTTTGCAGACCTTAACGATATTGCTGAGCTTTCTGAGGATATGCTCAAGTATATAATCAAGTATGTTCTTGAAAACGCTCCCGAGGAAATGGCGTTCTTCAACAAATTTATTGATACAACACTGCTTGAGAGACTCAATGGCGTTCTTAACTCAGAATTCGGCAGGGTTACTTATACCGAGGCTATTGAGCTTCTTAAAAACAGTGGTGAGAAGTTTGAATACCCTGTTGAATGGGGTATTGACCTTCAGACAGAGCACGAGCGTTATCTTACCGAAAAGATTTTCAGACGCCCCGTGTTTGTAATGGATTATCCTAAGGACATAAAGGCATTTTACATGCGTATGAATGATGATGGCAAAACAGTTGCCGCTATGGACTGTCTTGTTCCGGGCGTTGGCGAAATCATCGGCGGTAGCCAGCGTGAAGAAAGACTTGAGCTTCTTGAAAGCAGAATGGTCGAGCTCGGACTTGACCCCAAAGATTACTGGTGGTACCTTGACCTTCGCCGTTATGGCAGTGCAAAGCACGCAGGTTACGGCCTTGGTTTTGAGA
>JAZRPN010000019.1:0-5911 GCA_045649225.1 Clostridia bacterium
TTTGGTGCGAGAGACGGGACTTGAACCCTAAGAGGGCAACGAGCGCCCGGAAAACGATTGATAATCGTTTTTAGCGAAGTTGATGCGAAGTCGGGTACCGAAATGCATAGCATTTGGGTCGACGAGCAGGCAAGACGCGTAGCGGCTGTGTCCCGTCTCTCGCACCAAAAAAAGAAGGTCTTTGCCTAAGCAAAAACCTTCCTTCATTTCGAACTTCGCACTCCGCATTAAAAAAAGCTTGCACACCGTTTGGTGTGCAAGCTTTTTTTAATACTCTACTGTTTTTACACTTTCAAACTCTGCCTGAATTTCTGCAGAGGGCTCTTTTGTAAGAAGTGAAACAACAACAATTGCAATACAAGAAATAATAAATGCGGGAAGAAGCTCATAAATTGCAAAAGCACCACCCAAGGGGTTAAGCACAAGCTTCCAAACAAATACGCTTATTCCGCCTGCAAGCATACCTGCAATTGCGCCTGCACGGTTTATTCTCTTCCAGAAGAGAGAGAAAAGCATAAGCGGACCAAATGTTGCACCAAAGCCTGCCCATGCAAAGCTTACGATACCGAAGATAACGCTATTTTCGTCAAGAGCGATGATAACACCGATAAGTGCAACGATCAGAAGTGTGATACGGCTCACTCTCATAACCTGCTTATCAGTTGCATTTTTCTTAAACACGCCCTGATACAGGTTCTTTGAAATTGCAGAAGATGCGATAAGAAGATATGAGTCTGACGAGCTGATTGTTGCTGCAAGGATACCTGCCATAACAAGACCTGCGAAAAGCGGATGGAAGAACATCTGGCTCATATATACAAATACGTTTTCTGCACCCGACTTTGTAAGAAGCGTTGCTTCTGTCGGGAAAAGGCTACGACCTATAAGACCGATAAATACCGCTGCTGCAAGAGAAACAACGCACCAAACTGTTGCGATACGTCTTGAGCGTGTAAGCTCGCTTGACTTTCTGATTGCGAAGAATCTTAAAAGAACCTGAGGCATACCAAAATATCCAAGACCCCACGCACAAGCAGACAAAACGCTGAGAAGACTGTAGCCTGTGGACTTATCAAATAAAGGACTGCCACCGACAATCTTCTGAACACCGTCTGCCGCTACCTGAGGCTGTGCAATGTTGAAAAATTCAAGGAAGCCGGGGATATCCTTTATATTCTGAATTACCTGACCAATGCCACCTGCATTAACTACACCAAAAATCACAACTGCAACAAGTGCAAATACCATAAGGATTGCCTGCATAAAGTCTGACACGCTTTCTGCAAGGAAACCGCCAAGGAATGTGTAGGTTATAACAATGAGTGCACCAATAAGCATCATAAGCTGATAATCAGCACCAAACATACTGCTGAAAAGCTTACCGCATGTTACAAAACAGCTTCCTGCGTAAACAGCAAAGAAAATAAGTATGAACAGTGAAGAAATTGTCATTATAATCTTCTTGTTTTCTTTAAATCTGTTACTGAAAAAGTCAGGAATTGTAATAGCATTACCTGCTACATGCGAGTACTTTCTGAGCCTTTTTGAAACGATGAGCCAGTTTAAATATGTACCGAGTGCCAAACCAAATGCTGTCCAGAACGCATCTGCAAGACCGCACCAGTAAGCCACGCCCGGAAGTCCCATCAAAAGCCAGCCGCTCATGTCAGAGGCTTCGGCACTCATAGCCGCAACCCAGGGGCCAAGCGAACGACCGCCGATGAAAAAGTTTTCTGAGTTTTTGTTTGATCTTTTTGCAAAGAACACACCAATGCCGATAACAACAAGGATATACACGCACATTGTTATAAGCATCTGCAATGTATCTGTCTTCATTTTTTTCTCCTATCCTCCGCCAAATATGGCAGACTAAAATTATATAAAATACATTTTAGCACAATAAAGCGAAATTGTAAATATTTTCTTTTAAATTTTATTTTGTCGTTGACTTATACTCTTTTAAAGTATAAAATATTCTAGTCAATAAATAATGAAAGGACATGTGAAATGAACGAATTATTCAGCAACTTGCTCCACGTCCAGTGGCAACACATTGTAATGTGGATAATCGGCGGTCTTCTTATCTACCTTGCAATTAAAAAGGATATGGAGCCAACACTACTTCTCCCGATGGGATTTGGTGCAATTTTAGTTAACCTCCCGTTTTCGGGTGCGGTAGAAACTCTTGAAACACTTTTTAATGCAGGTATTGCAAACGAGCTTTTCCCGCTGATTCTCTTTATCGGCATTGGTGCTATGATTGACTTCGGGCCACTTCTTTCCAGCCCTAAGCTTATGATTTTTGGTGCAGCGGCACAGTTTGGTATATTCTTTACACTTTGCCTTGCTTCACTTTTCTTTGATCTTAACGATGCAGGCTCTATCGCAATTATCGGTGCGGCTGACGGTCCCACATCAATTGTTGTGGCGCAGGCACTCAATTCAAAATATGTTGGTGCTATTATGGTTGCGGCTTATTCTTATATGGCACTTGTTCCCATTATTCAGCCGCCGATTATCAAGCTCCTTACAACCAAAAAAGAGCGTATGATAAGAATGGAGTATTCACAAAAAAGCGTTTCTCAGACAACAAAGATACTTTTCCCCATTATAATAACCGTGGTTGCAGGCCTTTTTGCCCCTGAATCCGTTGCACTTGTCGGCTTTTTGATGTTTGGTAACCTGATAAGAGAATGTGGCGTTTTGAATTCACTTTCAGAAACTGCGCAGAAGGTTTTGGCTAACCTTATCACAATTTTCCTTGGAATTACGATTGCACTTCAGATGCAGGCAGACAAATTCTTAAAGCCCGAAACACTTCTTATTCTCGGTCTTGGACTTATCGCATTTATCTTTGACACTGCAGGCGGAGTTTTGTTTGCTAAGCTTTTAAACCTTTTCTCAAAGAAAAAGATAAACCCCATGATTGGTGCGGCAGGCATATCGGCATTCCCGATGTCAGGTCGTGTTGTTCACAAAATGGGCCTTGCGGAAGACCCGCAGAACTTCCTCCTTATGCATTCAATGGGTGTTAACGTATCAGGTCAGATTGCCTCTGTTATCGCAGGCGGTTTAATCCTTAGTCTTTTAGGATAGGAGGGGTATTTGTGAACTTAGCTGCTTTAAAGGAAACTATCCCCATGATGGGAATTGGAATGCTTGGAATTTTTATTGTAATCGGTATAATAATGCTGATTGTTATGATACTTAATAAAACAAATAAGTAATAAAAAAGAGTGGTGTTTACACCACTCTTTTTTATTCAATAGCATTTTTAAAATCCTTGTACAAATACAGCGAGCCGCAGATAACAGTGATATCGGATGTAGCTTTCGCCTCCTGTGTTGCAGTTAAAATATTTTCGCAAGCAGTAGCCTTAAAGCCAAATTTTTTAATTTTTTCTGCCAAGTTTTCTGCCGTATCGGCACGGGGGTTATCCTCTACCGTAACGGTATAAAAACGGGAGTTTTCCTTAAAGCCGTTTTCCTCAAAAACCTTCATAATAAGAGTAAGGTCCTTATCTGCCATCGCTCCGTATACAAAAGAAAAACTCTTGTCGGGGAAATATCTTTGCAGATTTTTTACAAGCGAGCGTGCACCGTCTTCGTTGTGAGCACCATCAAAGATTACGTTTTGCTGAACTTCTTCAAACCTGCCCATATTTTTGGCACGCAAAAGACCGCTCTTGATATGCTTTTCGTCCACATCGAGCATCAGTGCCGCCTCTATCGCAAGCGATGCATTTTCCGCCTGATGCATACCCGCGAGAGAAATTTCAAGGCCCTTAAGGTGCTTGTAGTCAAATATTTCTTTCAACCCCGTATGACGCTGATTTTCTACGTCCCCGACAACAATTACAGGGGCGTTTTCTTCTTTGGCTTTGTTAAGAAGAGATGCCATAGCGTCTTTATGCTGATTTATCGTAATAAGCGGGCCATCTTTTTTTATTATGCCTGCTTTCTCAGCGGCAATCTCAGAGATTGTGTTTCCAAGATACTCAATATGGTCTGTCCCGATTTTTGTGATGACAGAGCAAAGCGGGGCATTTATAACATTTGTGGCGTCAAGCCTGCCGCCGAGCCCTGTTTCAAGCACAACTATGTCGCACTTTTTTTCGCTGAAGTATGTAAACGCGGCGGCAGTCCAGATTTCAAACTGCGTTACCATTTCGCCCGTTTCCTCTTTTATTTCGTTTGCCGCTATTTCAAATTTTGTCAAGAGAGCGTCCATATCGTTTTTGGATATATCGACCCCATCTATAGAGATACGTTCGCACACGTCAATCATATTCGGTGATATATACTTTCCGCATCTGTAGCCTGCATCTGTTAAAATGCACTGCAAAAATGCACAAACCGAGCCCTTGCCGTTAGTTCCCGCAACGTGAATGTATTTGAGATTATCCTGAGGGTTGCCTGCCTTTTCGCAAAGGCGTGATATTCCCTCAAGTCTGAGCTTGCTTACCGACTGAAAGCTGTTTGCAAATTCCTTAAAGTTTTTCATTGTAGCTACCCTCTTTCGATTTTAAGACAAAAACAAATTTTTTAAGCAAACACATCACGGCAAAATATACCGCAAAAATCAAAACTGCCTGAGGAAGACGGATTATAACAGCTGCTTTAAACGAGGGCATTATCCCTAATTTGACAAGCACCCACGTTACGACAAAAAGGCTCAGTAAAGCCTGCACTACACTGCACAAAAATGCCCTGAGATAGAAAAACGCATTGCTTTTTGCTTTGATGAAAAAAGCCCCAAAAACATATCCAACCAACAGCTCGGTAAGCGTTATCTGCCAAAGCCACGGACCGACGGGCATTATAAAGGCGTTCGCCATATCTGAAACGCCTGCAATAACCGCCGCAGGAATTGGTCCGAGCACTGCTCCGCTTATAAAAACAGAGATAAACTTGAGTGATAGTTTCATCTGCGTTCCAACACGAAACGTAGCACAAAGTGCAAGCACAACCGTGATTGCGGCAAATATGCCCATAAGACAGATTTTTCTTGTTAAAAATTCATTTTTCTTCATAAAAAGACCCTTTCTACAGCATAGCTGCAGAAAGGGCATTTACTCTTTTTGCAGCAACGGAATGCGAAACTGTTACCGCAAGGAAACCCTTTTCGTTGCGAAGACAACTTCCCGTCCTTCGCACACTTCAGTGCATACGCACTACGCAACAATTCCTACTTTGCTGAAAATCATTTGTACTTTTCTAAATTCCAGATTTTGTCGTTGTACTCCTCAATCGTTCTGTCGCTTGAGAAGAAACCACTCTTAGCCACATTGATGATAGCTTTTTTGTTCCACAAATCCTTATCTTTATACTGCTCCTCTACAACCCTGTGGATTTCGCAGTAGCTTTCAAAATCACGGATAACCATATACTGGTCTGCACGGCCGTGCTCGCCGAAAATGAGCGACTGGTAAAGGTCGTAATAAAGCCTCGGGTTTGACGGATTTATGGTGCCGTCAATAAGCATATCGACAACCTTGCGAATGCTTGCGTTTGAGGTATATATGCTCTGGCTTGAGTTTTCGTCAAACTGCAGTTCACGGTTAACCTCAGGCGTTTTCATACCGAAGATAAAAATGTTATCTTCGCCAACGCAATCAAGCATCTCAACGTTTGCACCGTCAAGCGTGCCGACAGTTAAAGCACCGTTTGCCATAAACTTCATATTGCTCGTTCCGCTTGCTTCCTTACCCGCAGTTGAAATCTGCTCGCTGATTTCGGCGGCAGGAATAATCATCTGAGCAAGGCTTACGCCGTAGTTTTCAATAAACACAACCTTAATTTTTGAGTTTACCGATGCATCGTTATTTATAAGCTTTGCAACATCGTTAATAAGCCTTATAATAAGCTTTGCTCTCTTGTACCCCGGAGATGCCTTCGCACCGAAGATAAAT
>JAZRPN010000020.1:0-3823 GCA_045649225.1 Clostridia bacterium
TCCTTTAACAAAACGTTATACTTTGGATTGTATTTTTTTATCAAACTGTTCTCTAAAAGTAAAGCATCTTCCTCGCTGTTTACTACCGTATAGGTTAAGTTGTGGATTTTACTTACGAGAACTTTTGTCTTAAAACGGTCAACTTCCGAGTGGAAATAACTTGAAACGCGGCTCTTCAGATTCTTTGCTTTACCAACATATATTATTGTTCCTTCGTTATCGTAAAACTGATAACTGCCAGGTTTCTCTGGCAACCTGCTTACAATGTTTTTCAAATAGGCAAGCCTTTTCTCGTTTTCTTCTTTAGTCATGTCTGAAAAGCCTTTGTATACTATGTTTTCGGTATTTGTTGTTTCACGTGAAACAGTGTTCTTGTATGTAACAACGAATTAAATTAATTGGGCGGATTTTGAAGAATTATTTTGTGGTATGCAATTAAGTAGGGTAGAGTATATGTGTCCTTTCCTTTTATGTTGGTTGTGTGTTTTGAAAAGGATGTATAGTTTTGTTTCCCTCAACCTTACAACCTTACACCCTTACAACCTCAAAACCTCACACCCTCACAATCAATTTAATCCGTTGTTGCCTGTTTTTGTCGCTTTTTTGATTAGATGCTGATAAGAGTAGTTATTTCAGTATCCTTTTCAAATGCGTCGCGTCCATGCAGTCCTTCGTCGCCAATCTCGATGATGAAGTTAACATGGATATTCTTTGGGTTGAATTTCTTTACAAGGTTATATGCTGCGCGCATGGTTCCACCTGTTGCGAGCAAGTCGTCGTGCAAAAGCACTACATCGTTGGATGTAATAGCATCCTTGTGTATCTCGATTGTGTCTGTACCGTATTCCTTAGCATAACTTTCCTGAATGGTCTCAGCTGGCAGTTTGCCTGGTTTGCGGCAGAGCACCACGCCTGCACCTAATCTTAAGGCAAGAGCAGATGAGAGCACAAAACCGCGACTCTCGATTCCAACGATTTTTGTAATGCCTTTGTCTTTGTAGATTTCATACAGTTCGTCAATCATAATCTGAAGACACTCTGGACTCTTGAAAAGTGTTGTTACATCACGGAAGTTGATTCCGGGAATTGGGAAATCTGGAATACATCTCAGATTCTCAAGTAATGTTTTGTTGTTCATAATCAATGTGTTATATTTTTGTTTTTATTGTCTTGTTTCACGTGAAACAGTGGCGATTATTATCTGCCGAGAAGCACTAATAATACGTTTATGTCGCTTGGCGAAACTCCTGGAATACGACTTGCTTGCGCCAATGTTTCGGGATTGATTTTGTTTAGTTTCTGTCTGGCTTCAGTTGACAGCTGTTGCATTTCTGTATAGTTGAAGCGTCCTTTTATTTTTATGTTTTCCAGTCGGTGCATTTTATCTGCTACCACCTTTTCTCTTTCGATGTAACCTTTATATTTTATGCGAATCTCGGCCGCTTCGATAATTTCTTCTTTTCGGTTTTCGATTTTATCGAGTCTTTCCTTTAATTCAGGCACGATATCAGAAAGCACATTAATATTAAGTTGCGGACGACTAACCAACTCTACCAGTTTGCAACCTCCGCGGCTTAGTGGGGTAGTGCCAACACTCTCAAGTTTTGTGTTGATGTCTTTCGCCTTTATGGCAAAATTATTGCAGAACTCTTCGATTTCTTCGATGTTTTTCTTTTTCTGCTGCCACCATTCATAGCGGTTGGTTTTGGCAAGTCCTATATTATAAGCTCGCTCAGTGAGTCGTGCATCGGCATCATCCTGTCTTAAAAGTATGCGGTATTCTGCCCTTGATGTAAACATGCGATATGGCTCATCAACGCCTTTTGTTACCAAGTCATCGATTAAAACACCAATATAACTCTCGTCGCGGTGCATCACAAACGGCTCTCCCCCATGACAGCGGATGGCAGCATTAGCGCCTGCCACCAAACCCTGGCCGCCAGCCTCCTCATAACCGGTGGTTCCGTTTACCTGTCCTGCAAAGAACAGACGTGGAATAATCTTCGATTCCAACGAATGATACAATTGTGTTGGGTCGAAGAAATCGTACTCTATTGCATAACCCGGTCTGTACACTTTAAGGTCTCTAAAAGCAGGAACCTTTCTCAGTGCTTCAATCTGCACCTCCATAGGAAGTGATGATGAGAAACCGTTCAGGTACATCTCATTTGTGTCAACACCCTCTGGTTCCAAGAAAAGCGGGTGCTGTTCCTTATCAGGAAATGTCATAAGCTTCGTTTCCACCGACGGACAGTAGCGTGGTCCGATACTCTGTATCTGTCCGTTATAGAGTGGAGAATCCGCCATTCCACCGAGCAAAGTCTGGTGTACCTCCTTGTTTGTGTTGCATGTCCAGCAAGGCAGTTGTTTGAGCACTCTCTTGTCGCCCATATAGCTGAACTGATGGAAATCCTGTTCGCCATCCTGCACCTCCATCAAACTGAAGTCAACCGAGCGCTTGTCTATGCGCACAGGTGTTCCCGTTTTCATTCTGTCGGCCTTAATGCCATGTCGTGTTATGCTCTCAGTGAAATTTTTTACCGCTGGTTCTGCTATTCGACCGCCCTCAACCTTCTTTCTGCCAATGTGCATCAGTCCGTTGAGGAATGTTCCAGCAGTGATTACTGTACATCCCGCCAGTAACTCAACACCCCAGACGGTGCGCACACCAATGGCCTCGCCATTCTCAACCAGCAGTTCCTCTGCCTGGTCTTGCCAAATGTCCAGATTGTCGGTGTTGTCGAGAATTTTTCGCCATTCCCAGATAAATTTCTCTCTGTCGCATTGTGCTCTTGGGCTCCACATTGCAGGGCCCTTAGAGCGGTTCAGCATGCGAAACTGTATGGCAGTGGCATCGGTTACTATACCCATGCCGCCACCTAAAGCATCTATTTCTCTTACGATTTGTCCTTTGGCAATGCCGCCAACGGCAGGATTACACGACATCTGCGCAATCTTGTTCATATCCATTGTAACCAAACATGTTTTTGCGCCCATGTTTGCCGCAGCCATGGCAGCCTCGCAACCCGCATGGCCGCCACCAATGACTAATACATCGTATTTAAGTATCATCTTTTTGTGTATATCTGTAAATGAATAATCCGTTACAAAATTACAAAAACTTATTGAATAAAAGACTATCTTTTTTCAAATCAATCAAAGAAGTGGCGTTGTTAACACCAAAACAAGTTGAATTGGTTTGCAAAGAGATAGGTTTTACAATGCTAAATGATAGGTTTTGAAGACCAAAACAACTTGTTTTGCAGCAGTGACGATAGTGACGACACGAAAAAGTTCATCACTTTACGAAACTAATTGATAATCAACGTGTTAAATAGCAAAATGACGTTTTCACTGAAAATACATAAAATCATTTGTGATTATCTGAGGAAATTCTTAATCTTTCATAAGTTGTTGATATAGAGTGTAATGGCGAGTTGTGGCAAATCTCTGTTTTTTAAAAATAAAGCATAATTACCATGCAAATCACACGTTGATGTTTCTAAGGTTACAAACATTTTATGATATGTAGCATTTTATTGAAATAAACCATGAAAACACAATTAAAGGAATATTTTTGTCGGGAAATGCTTTGCATTATCATTAAAATATATTAATTTTGCCGAATATATTCCGTGTGCGTACCTATATTATGGGATTTAAGTTATCGCATCACATAACAATTTATCAACTTTTAGCTAAGCAGAAAAACAACATTTATAAATAATTTAATTTTTTAATTTCAATCAATTATGTGGTTATTTAATTCATCAATTGGTCGTAAGGTTGTAATGTCGGTTACCGGTATTGCGCTTATCCTGTT
>JAZRPN010000021.1:0-9876 GCA_045649225.1 Clostridia bacterium
AATATCGGGGTTAACATGGTTTTTGATGCCCTCTACAATTTCCCCCGTTTCGATGCCCGTAAGACCCAATACCCCGGGAGCAATAGCACTTACGCTGCGAAAATCAAACTCAAAATCTATGTCCTTTACTTCGGTAAGATGCCTTGTTACAAAAAGCTTGCCGACTGCCTCAGGGCCGATGGAGTCTGGCGTTATATAGCGGTTTCCAAGCCCTACCACAAGCACGGAGGTGTCTTCGTTAAGATTCATCAGCTTCTGAAGTTCTTCGCTTACTGCCACTGCACCGCGATTGCAAAGCTCCTCGTCTTCGTCGAGCATTCCCTCGATTTCGATTGTAACGTAGTTACCTTTGGGCTTTCCTATTCTTTGTGCACCCTCGTCAGTCGTTATTTTAACGTGTGTAACCTTTATGCCGTCGGTGTCTTTTTCAGTGCTTTCAACACCTGAAATTTCCTCGCCGAACATTTCACGGCATTCAATCGCCAAATCTGTCCGTATCATTGTGCACCCCCGTTTCTTCGTCGTCAAAAATTTCGTCAAGGTCTTCAAACGACCTGTGAAGAACCAAAAGCTCGTGCGGGTCTTCAAATGTGTATCCACCTATATTGCTTTCACCAATGGGTCTGTTTTGCTTTTTCATAAAAATCCCTCCTGGTGATAGTATAGCAAGTTTAAAAAATAATATTAAAAAAGCAACCCAGCGGGGTTGCTTTTTTAATATTATTTAACACTATAAAGAAGCTCACTATACACAGGATACGGCCAGCACTTGCGGTCAGTTATTGTTTCAAGCTCGTCGGCAGTTTTCCTGAGTTTATTCATATCCGCAAAGACGGTATCGCGGAAAAATCTTGCCTTTCTCTCTGCGTTTTCGAGATATTTTTCAGCATTGTGAATATCTTTTTCAAGCTCTTGTGTTTGCTTGTACATAAGGTCAAGAAGCTCGGATGCCCTTGAAATTATGCTTTCCTCGTACTTGCAGTTTATATTCTTAAGAGCTGCTTTTCTTGTAACAACGCTCTCACTGATATTCTTTATAAACTTTGATACGGCAGGCATAATGTCCTTATTTGACATATCAATCATCGTAAGAGCCTCGATGTTAATCATCTTGGCATAGTTTTCAAACATAATTTCAAGCCTTGAACGAAGCTCTATCTCAGAAAAAATCTTGTGTGTTTTAAACAGCTCAATATTCTTTTCCGCTACAAGGCAAGGCAAACAGTCAGGCGTTGTTTTAAGGTTAAGAAGTCCTCTCTTTTCCGCCTCTGCCACCCATGACTCATCATAACCGTTACCATTAAAGATAATACGCTTATGCTGCTTGATTGTTCTCTGGATAAGCTCGTGGATTGAGTGATTGAAGTCTTCTGCACCCTCAAGTTCATCTGCAAAAAGACGCAGGCTTTCTGCAACGGCAGCATTTATTGCTATGTTTGCATCGGCAATTGATGCTGCTGAGCCAAGCATTCTAAACTCGAACTTGTTACCTGTAAATGCAAAGGGGCTTGTCCTGTTGCGGTCCGTAGTATCTTTCGGGAAACGCGGAATAACGTGAACGCCAACCTTCATCTGAACCTTTTCTTTAGCATCGTAAGCACGGTCGTCTTCAATGGCATTAAGAATTTCGCTAAGTTCTTCTCCAAGGAAGAGAGAAACTACCGCAGGCGGAGCCTCGCTTGCGCCAAGACGGTGGTCATTACCCGCGCTTGCAACAGAAACACGAAGAAGATCCTGATAATCGTCAACCGCTTTTATAACTGCGCATAAAAAGAGCAGGAACTGTGCGTTGTCGTGAGGTGTTTCGCCGGGGTCAAACAAATTTTTGCCCGTGTTTGTAGAAATTGACCAGTTGTTATGCTTACCGCTGCCGTTCACACCCTCGAAAGGCTTTTCGTGAAGCAGACACACAAGCTTGTGCTTTTGCGCAATTTTACGCATAAGCTCCATTGTAATCTGGTTATGGTCAGTTGCAATATTTGTTGTTGTGAAAATAGGAGCAAGCTCGTGCTGAGCGGGAGCAGCCTCGTTATGCTCAGTTTTTGCAAGCACACCAAGCTTCCAGAGCTCTTCGTCAAGCTCCTTCATAAAGTCTGCAACGCGTTCCTTTATGCTTCCGTAATAGTGGTCGTCAAGCTCCTGACCCTTGGGAGGCTTTGCACCGAAAAGTGTTCTGCCCGTAAAGATAAGGTCGGGGCGTTTGTTATACATTTCTTCATCAACAAGAAAGTACTCCTGCTCGGGACCTACTGTTGTTTTAACGCTTGTAACATCGGTATTCCCGAAAAGCTTTATAATACGCAGAACCTGTTTTTCGATAGCTTCCATCGAACGAAGAAGCGGTGTTTTTTTATCGAGAGCCTCGCCGCCGTATGAGCAAAACGCTGTCGGGATGCAAAGCGTCTTCCCTTTTATAAAGGCATAGCTTGTCGGGTCCCAAGCGGTATAGCCACGTGCCTCAAAGGTCGCACGAAGACCGCCCGACGGAAAGCTTGATGCGTCGGACTCACCCTGAACAAGCTCTTTTCCCGAAAACTCCATAATAACTGTGCCGTCATCCTTAGGCGAAATAAAGCTGTCGTGCTTTTCGGCAGTTATCCCAGTCATAGGCTGGAACCAATGTGTAAAATGCGTTGCTCCGTTTTCTATAGCCCAATCACGCATTGAATTTGCAACAACATTTGCAACGTTTATGTCAAGCCTTTTACCCTCTTTTGATGCTTTTTGCATTGCGTTGTATATCTCTTCAGGAAGTCTTTCCTTCATGATTGTTGCGTTAAACACATTGCATCCAAAAATTTCTGCTATTTTACTCATATTTATACTCCTTTGTGAAAGAAAAAATCTACGCTCTGGGATGTGCCTTCTTGTAAATTTTCTTGATATTGTCCTTAAGCACCTGATTGTAAAGCCGTGTTGTTTCGACATCGGAATGGCCAAGCATTTCCGAAACGGCATTTATATCTGCTCCGTTTTGCAAAAGATGTATTGCAAACGAATGACGAAGCGTCTGTGCGTTTATATCTGTTTTTATACCCGCCATATCGGCATAGTGGCGAAGAATTTTCCAAAAGCCCTGCCTTGTAAGCGGTGTGCCTGAGCAGTTTACAAAAAGTGTTTTTATGCGTCCGTCACGCACCATAAGGGGGCGTGCTTTTTTTATGTAGTTGTCAAGTGCCTCAGACGCCTGCTTGCCGATGGGGATATACCTTTTATTTCTGCCTGCGTTGCACAAAAGCATTCCACCGTAAATGTCAACATCCTTAACTCCGAGTGCGATAAGCTCACTCACCTTAATCCCTGTGGCATACACAAGCTCAAGCATTGCCTTATCACGATAACCCTTAAGGTCAACGCATTTAGGCTGATTTAAGATTTTGACAATTTCTCTGGGGGCAATCACTGACGGAAGCTTTTTCTCCGTCTGCGGCCTTACGATTGATGACGCCGGATTTTTATCGATTAAATTTTCCTCAATTAAAAAAGCGTAGTACTTTTTTATTGCGGCAACACTGCGAAGAATAGTGGAATTCGCTTTTCCGTGCGTTTTCATCGTTTCGATATATTCATTTATTTTTTTATCGGAAACCTTTGTAATGTCTCTTACCCTTTTTTCTTTAAGGTAATCACAGTAAGACTCCATATCCTTTATGTAAGACAGAACAGTGTTTTCCGAAAGAGCAGTTTTTTCCAGATACTGCCTGTAATTATCCAGCTGTTTTTTCATCGTACAATTCCCCAAGTTTACATAATAAGTTTATTGTACACCATATCAGGTCCAATGTATATATCCAAATTGCACATATTTTTTTAGCTTTTTTCGTTATTTTAGAACAAAATCATACATATCAGCTTAAAAAAAACGGCCTCCACACATGCCGCCAGGAGTGAAATCATAAAAAACAAGGCAGTATCCCGCCTTTTTATTGTGCAAGGCTCCCTACCCATAAGCACTGCATTTTTTCTTCGTTTCAGAATACTGAGCGTAAACAGAGCCATCACGGGAAGAATGGAAAAGCACTGAGGAAGTGCCGACGCCAATGTAACCTTCACCCCAAACGAGCTGAGAAGATACATCACGCAAAACGTATCAACTATCCCCCTTGCCGCCATAACAGGCTGCGCACTCACGCACGACGTGATGCTGTGAAAAAGAAAGACAGAGAATATCCAAAGCATATTTGTCCAAGCTGTTTTTAAAAAGCTTCCTACGCTGAGTGTGGGGACAAATTCAACATCTTCAGAAAAATCAAGTCCCGCACCTCGCATTTGTGCATAAAAAAGCACGATACCGATTACCCCACCCAAAGCATAGTTCGCTAAGGTTATGATAAGCTTTTTTTGGTCTGACGAATTTATTTTCACGAGCACCACCTCAAGACAATACTATGCCTGTCCTTTGGGGTTTATTACATTGTGCTTAAAATATCATAGAGCCTCTGTGGAGTGTCTGCAATTACATTTGCACCGCTTTCCTCAAGCTCGTTTTCCCTTGCGTAACCATAGCTTACGCCTACAAATTCTATGCCGTTTTTCTTTGCGCCGACGCAGTCGTGCATTCTGTCGCCGACCATCACTGTATCTTCTTTGGATGCACCCAAAGCTTCCATCGCATTTTTTATTACATCAGCCTTGTCTGTGTTTCTTCCATCAAGTTCGCTTCCCTCGATAAGACTGATAAAGGGTGTAATACCGTATTTATCAGCAATCCTTTGCGCAAAAACGTGTGGCTTGCTTGTTGCTATAACAAGTGTTTTTCCGTCCTCTTTGAGTTTGGAAAGCATATCAATCACACCGTCATAGACCTTGTTTTCAAATATTCCTATCGGGGCAAAACGCTCGCGATACACCCTTACCGCTTCCTCGGCATCTTTTTCTGAAAGCTTTGCAAAGCTCATAAACTGCTCCTTCAGTGGTGGGCCGACAAAGACTTCAAGCTCATTAGGAGAATGCTCTATATTAAAATGCTTAAGGGCATAGCTTACGCAGTTTACAATGCCCTCCTTTGAATCGGTAAGAGTTCCGTCAAGGTCAAAAAGAATAAATTTAACCAAAAAATCACAACCTTAGTTATATTGAGTATTGAATTTTCAATGTTTTTCCTATATAATACCATTGTTTGTCTTTTGGGGCAACTAATTTTTTACACGTAAGGACTGATTGAATGATAAAAAGGCATACGGGGCTTTTAGCTAAAACGGCTCTTTTTACAGCTACAATAATATGGGGTACTACCTTTTTTATAATGGAGGGTGCTATTGAAAATATAGGTATATACACTCTCTTGTCGTTCAGATTTATTTTTGCGGCGGTATTGCTTGCTCTTATACTTTACAAAAGCCTTAAAAAAATTGATAAAGGATATATTTTACGTGGTTTTGTTTTGGGCGCGTTTAATATACTGGCTTATATCGCACAGACGTATGGTCTTGCGGACCCTGCCACCACACCGGGTAAAAACGCATTTCTTACGGCGATTTACTGTATTCTGGTGCCTTTTCTTTTCTGGGCAGTTACGAAAATACGCCCCGATGTTTATAACATTGTTGCGGCATTTTTGTGTTTGTTTGGAATAACACTTGTTTCGATGAGCGGCAGTGATTTCACGAGCATTTGCCGAGGCGATTTGCTGACCCTTTTGGGTGGAGTGTTCTTTGCGTGCCATATGGTTTCCGTTTCAATTTTTTCGAAGAAGTGCGATATTTTGCTTCTTACAATGCTTCAGTTTATGTTTGCCGGACTTATTTCGCTTGTTGGTGCATTTGCGTTTGACACTTTCCCGTCAGGAATTTCGTATGCGACGGTTGTATCTGTTTTATATCTTGCAATTTTTGCAACGTGTATATGCTATATTCTGCAAAACGTCGGGCAAAAATTTACACCGCCTGCAACCTCGGCACTTATACTGAGCCTGGAGGCAGTATTTGGCATTATCTTCTCGGTTATATTCACATCGGAAACTCTTACCCCAAGGCTTGTAATCGGCTTTATCGTTATTTTCCTTGCGATTGTGATTTCCGAGGTTAAACCATCTTTCAAGTTTAAAAAAGAAGTCTGAGTAACGACTCAGGCTTCTTTTTGTATATAATTTATAATTTTTGGAAATTACTACACGGGAAATAAACTGAAAGGTAAGTTTTTATGAAGTTCAGAGACCTTTTTATATATTCCCCGTATGTATCGGAAAGTTTTACCATGAATCAAGACTCAAAGTCTTCTGACTACACGCCTCAGAAAAACGAGGGCGGTCCCACGCTTTCGGGCAATTTCAAGAGCGATGTGGCACTTCTTGACAAGGAGTTTGCTCTTGACAAAAGCGGCGATATAAAAAAGCGTGAATTTACGGTAAAGATTTCAGGTCGTGATGTAAAGGCAGTTATTTATTTTGCCGATGGGCTTGTAAACAGGCAGTTTATAAACGATTTTATCCTTACCCCGCTTATGATTACAAGCAGGGTGCTTGAGATAGAAAGCTTTCGCAGTGTTTATGAGATGCTTCTTCCCCAGTCCGAGGCAACTCAGGTAAAGCTTCTTGGTGAACTTTCGTTTAACATTAACTTCGGAAGCGTCATACTTCTTATAGATGGGATGAAAGATGCTATCAGCCTCGATGTAAAAGGATGGACGCACCGAGGAGTTGAACTTCCGCAGACTGAAAGAGTTATACGAGGACCCAACGACGCGTTTTCAGAACAGTTAAGGGAAAACACTGCCCTCGTCAGACATCTGGTACGAAACAAATCGCTCATAAGCAAGGAATATAAATTAGGCAGGATAAGCCAGACGCCCGTTTCCGTAATGTATATCGAAAACATTGCAAATGAGTCGCTTGTAGAGGAAACTCTTCGCCGTGTTGAAAATGTAAAGACCGACTATATCTTTGCTGCAGCAGAGCTTGAACAGCTTATCGAGGATAAAACGTTTGCAACACTTCCGCAGTTTTTATCGACGGAGCGTCCCGACAGAGCCGCCCGTGCGCTTTTAAGCGGAAAAGTTGTGATTCTGGTCGATGGCTCTCCGTTTGTTTCAATACTTCCTACGACTATTTTTGAGCTTAACGAATCGGCGGAAGATAACTACCTGCGTTTTCCCTATGTTAATATGATAAAAACTGTGAGATGGATTGCATTTTTGCTTTCGCTTTTTCTTCCGGGGCTCTATATTGCAATTGTTACATTTCACGCAGAGCTACTGCCGACAAGCATACTGATGTCAATTATATCGAGTCGTGAGCTTGTTCCTTTTCCATCGCTGATTGAGCTGATTATAATGGAAGTTTCGCTCGAGATCATACGTGAGGCAGGCGTGCGAGTGCCTGAGGCGTCAGGCTCAACGCTGAGCATAGTCGGAGCTCTTATCCTGGGTCAGGCAGCAGTCAGTGCAGGAATTGTAAGCCCGATACTTATAATCATTGTATCAATCACTGCTATCGGCTCATTTGCAACACCAAACTATTATCTTGGTCTTTCAGCAAGAATTTTGCGGTTTGCCTATATATTCCTTGGCGCTTTTGCAGGCTTTCTCGGAATAACGGTAGGTGCTTTTATTCAGGTGCTTTTATGGACAGAAACGAAGTCTATGGGTGTAGAGATGTCTTCCCCGTTTGCTCCCGTTACCAAAAGCGGTATTCCTCCCGCTATCTATTTCCCGCCTATATGGAAACAAGAGCATCGTGATGACTATATCAATGCAAAGATAAAACGTTCACAGCCACACATTTCCCGTAAATGGAGAAAAAGATGATGGCAGTGCGTCATCCTCTCGCAAGCAAAGTTTTGCTAAGCAAAACATTTACTTGCGAAAAAGGGCTTACGCTCGCGCACCGCTCACCGCGGTAGCCCTTGCAAGGAGTTAAAATCGAGGTACACGCCCCCGATTTTAACAAATTTTACGTTAAGGGGTATCCCCTTAACAATCCCCTTTAAATGCGTAAATTCCTGCAAGATAAAAATATAATACTAAAAGGTGATTTTTAATGAAGCAAAAAAGCGGAAGTCTGAGCATAGCCATTTTATGCTCCTGTGCTATTATAGCAAAGCACCTCGTTATTGGGCCCAAATATATGATAGAAGCTACAGGAAATGCTGCCTGGCTTGAAATTACCGGCAAGTGCTTATTATCCGGCATTGTGCTTTCCGTTATAATATGGCTTTACAAACCACTTTATCCAAGCCCTATTGTACAGCTTTTTGAGTCATCCTTAGGGAAGGTAGGAAAAACCGTTTTGTCCTACGTTTATGCAATTGGCTTTATTCTTCTTAATGCAGGGCTTTTAAGACTTCTTGTAGATGCTCTCAATACCGTAATGGCAGTAAATGCCCCAAGGGAATTTTTTGCGCTTTTTGTAATTACGGCAGTTCTTTTTGCTTCCTTCTGCGGCTTGCGTGCGTCAGGAAATCTTTGTACGGTAATCTTTCCTTTTGTTGTTCTTACGCTGATTGGAGTATGCGTTATACTTCTTCCCCATTACAGAGTAGAAAACATTATGCCCATCCTGGGCAAAGGTGCAGATGCACTGGTATCTTCTATATTTACAAAGCAATTTGTTTTTCCTGAGCTTGTTTTGCTGTTATTTCTTTCACCAAAGCTTGGCTCATTTAAGGAGCTTAAAAAGGCAGGGGCTCTTACTGTTTTGTTTATTTCCGTCTTTTCAATTTTTTTCACGCTTGTATACTGCCTTGCAATCCCCTATCCTGCGTCGGAGAACTTCTTCCTTCCTCTTTATCAGATGACACGACTAATTAAGGCAGGAACGTTTTTACAAAGACTTGAGCCGCTTGCCGTGTTTATATGGACAAGCTGCATAATGTGTAGTATGAGTATACTCACCGCAGTGATTGCATCACTTTTATCGGGGAAGCATCACACAAGGCAAAACGGCTTTGTCCCCATTGTAGTTAGCATATCCCTATTCTTGGCTATGCTTTCCTCAAACGAAGTTTTGCAAATTGATCTTTACGAAAAGCTGCTTGACTACTCTTTTATCCTATATCCTTTAATACCACTTGCCGTAATCCTGATTGCAAGGCTCAGAAAGGTCGGTGCAAAATCTCAATGAAAAAAATAGCAGTGTGCATCGTTTTGTGTGTATTTCTCCTGACGGGCTGCGTATATGGAACGGATGTTGACGAGCAGGCGTTTGTGATTGCCATAGGTCTTGAACCGGGTACTGAGTATAACTACCGTGCAACCTTTGTTTTCAGCAATCCGTCTTCGGGAAGCTCAGGAGATAAAGGAGGCGGAGGCTCCGACAAGGGAAAAAGCTCGGATATTGTTACGCTTGAGGCACCCACCATTTTTTCTGCAGTGCGAAGATTAAATGACCTCAAAAGCAAAAAAATCAACCTTACACACACTAAAATAGTTGTGTTTTCCGACAAGCTTGCCAAGGACGGAGTTTCGGATATCGTAGAGGGACTTTCATCCTCGCGTGATTTTCGTCCGAATACGCTTTTGTGCATTTCCTCAGGCAGTGCCGAGGAATATCTTCAGGCGGTAAAGCCCAAGCAGGAGACTTTTATCGACAAGTATTTTGACCATGCAATGCAAAAGGTTGTTACCGACAGTGTTAATGAGTCCTACCTGTATTACCTTTACTTTAATATTGTAGATACAAACTTCGGAAGCCTTGTTCCGCTTGTGGGTACCAACAGCAAAAAGCTCGATGAAGCTACGCCCGCGCCTCCCCTTTTCGATGATTTTGCGTTAAATGACTTTGCGGGAGATATCATAAAAAACGCTGAAAATGATACTGAGTTCAGCGGTGGGGCAGTTTTAAAGGACGGTAAGCTCATAGCCAAAATAGGTAGTCTTTACACAGATATCTCAAGACTTATCTGCGACGAGTTTCATCCCGACACTTACAGCTTTCTGCAC
>JAZRPN010000022.1:0-2279 GCA_045649225.1 Clostridia bacterium
CTGGTGATGCTTGCTGCCGCACCGAAGGCAAGTGAAAGACACGCCATAATAATAAGCCTCAGGCCTATTTTTAAAATGGCGCTTAGTTCCATGCCGCGCTTTATTTGATTTACAAGGTCTGCAGTTATAAAGGGAATAAGGGTTTCAATAATAGCCTCACCGACTATAAAAAGAACGGTTAAAATCGCGGCTTTCTTGTATTCTCTTACACTGCCAAAAATTTTCTTTAACATTTACAGAATCTGCCTTTCAAGGAAATTTAACGTGTATATTTTATCTCTAAATATGTGTTATGTCAAACATATTTACAGTTTGTTTATAATGTAGCCTTTGAAGAATTATTCGAACCACGTTTTTTGCTTTCTCTTTTTCGCCGCTACTGCGTTAAAAGCCTTGCCAATACATCGGTATGGGCTTCGTTTTTGCCTTGTACCGGCAAAAAATAGCTTGCAAAAAATTCTTCGAACCTGAAATGGACAAAATTTTGTGCAGATTTTGGTGTGGAGGGCGCAGATGGGCTGGCGCCCTTCAAGTCAGACAAACCGAAAGATGCCTAAATTTTGCCATTTCAGGCGGGTTCGGATAATTATTCAAAGGCTAAGCTTTTTCATCAAATTATCGGTATATGTGCATATATAGAAATTCTCTTCACGCTCAAGATTGGGGTCGTCAGAAAGCAGTTTTTCAGCCGCAATGCCGCTTTGCTTAAGTACATTTATGTCGTTTGCGAAGTCGGCAATCTTAAGGTTAAACACGCCATGTTGGCGAGTGCCGAAAAAGTCTCCGGGACCGCGAAGCGAAAGGTCAACTTCGGAAATTTCAAATCCGCTTTCACTTTTGACCATAATTTCCATACGCTTTTTAGTTTCTTCGGAAAAAGAGGAGCAAAAAAGTACGCAGTAGCTTTTGCTTTTTCCTCTGCCTACGCGCCCCCTCAGCTGATGAAGCTGGCTGAGACCAAAGCGCTCGGCATCTTCAATAACCATAAGGGTTGCAGTTGGAACATTTACACCAACCTCAATTACAGTGGTTGAAACAAGAATTTTTGTCTTACCTCTTATGAAGTCTGCCATAGCCTTTTCTTTTTCGCTGCTCTTCATTTTGCCGTGAATAATCCCCATAGGAATATCGCAAAAAACGGTTGAAGATAGGCTTTTAAATACATCCTGAGCCGATTTAATGCTTGTTTCCTCATTTTCTTCAACGGCGGGGCAAACGATGTAGACCTGATTGTTTGCCGATGTTTCACGGCGGATAAATGCGTTAATTCTATCCCGCATATTTTCGCCGACGCAAAATGTATCGATATGCTGTCTTCCGGGAGGAAGTTCGTCAATTACCGATATATCCATATCGCCGTACATAATAAGTGCAAGTGTTCTCGGAATAGGAGTAGCTGTCATAACAAGAGTGTGTGTAAACAACCCCTTATCGGAAAGCTGCATCCTCTGACGGACACCAAAGCGGTGCTGCTCATCTGTTACCGCAAGGGCAAGGGAAGAGAACTTTACCTTATCGGTTATTAGAGCATGTGTGCCGAAAACTGCCTGAATACTGCCGTTTTCAAGCCCTTCGTAGACTTCTCTTTTTTCTTTAACGGTGCTGCTCCCCGTAAGGAGTGCAGTTTTTATGTTTAACTTATCAAGGAAAAAGGAAAGGTCGCCAAAGTGCTGCTTTGCCAAAACCTCGGTAGGAGCCATCATCGCCGCCTGATATCCGTTTTTTACGCAAATATAAATTGCCGCAGCGGCAATAACTGTTTTACCGCTACCGACGTCTCCCTGAACAAGCCTGTTCATAAGCCGTCCAGAAGACATATCATCCGCTATTTCCTCCAGCACCTTTTTTTGTGCGTTTGTCAGAGAAAAGGGGAGAATGCCCAAAAATTCATCGACATCGCTTGTTTTGAAACGGATGCCCTTTTTGTCATTGGACGTTTGTTTGAGCCTGCGAAGTGATGTCTGCAAAAGGAAAAACTCCTCAAATACAAGACGTTTTTTTGCTATTTCAAGGCTTTTTAAGTCTTGCGGAAAATGAATGTTTTTGATTGCAAAAGCGTGGCTGCACAAAGAATTTTCCTTTGCAATGCTTTGCGGAATGGGGTCATTTAAATACGGATGAAATTTCTCGTAAGAGGAAAGAAGTGCCCCACGCAAAAACTTTTGTGTTATCCCGCTCGTAAGGGGATACACCGGTACAATGCACTTTGTATTGTTGCTTTGAGAGGAAGGCTCAAACTCGGGCGAGGTCATATCCTTGTTTTTTCCACGAACACTGAC
>JAZRPN010000023.1:0-7651 GCA_045649225.1 Clostridia bacterium
ATCATTTCGTTTAACACCTCACGCACTTTAGCGTTGAGAGTGCGTTTTTTACGTCTTATTGAAAGAAGCTCTGCCGATGCGTCATCAGCCATTTCCTCGTCGCTTACTATAGCGGAGAAAATGGTCTGCTCGAGCTTTTTATTCTCAGTAACAGTTAAAAACACCTCGTTAAGCTTTGGAAATTCAGATGCAAAATCATCCTCGTCAAAGTAGGCGGTAAGAAGCCTTGCCATGCGAAGCAGATGCCCCACGCCAAGAAGCTCACCCATCCCGAGAACACCGCCTGCCTGAGCTCTTTTTGCCGCTCCCGAAATATTTTTTATCGGGCTTATGGGAGGTGCACTCTTTTTGAGTATGAGCCTTTCAGCCTCAACCGTTTGCGAGAGCAGATTTTCCGCAACATATATGTTGTCCACGGGAAGTGTGCTCTTTGCACGTTCCTTTGTTTCCTCACACACTGCGCAGTCTGAAAGCATCTGTAGTATTCTGTTAAATTCAAGCACACGAAGTGTACGCTTATCCATTACTTACCATTCCTTTTTAATATGCTTGGGAACGCCGTCAACCCAAACCTGTGAAACCTCACCCATAATAAGAGGTCTTGCGTATTCAAAGAATTCCTCTGTTACGCCGTCGCCGTTTTCGTTTATCATACTGCGGGGAACAGGTTTTGCAAGGTTTGCGACATCGTGCACATCTGCAGTATCTGTTGTGCAGATGTAGGGATTGTTTGACACTCTCTTAAGAAGTGCCATTTTGCCTGTTTCGCCGTTTGCCGCAGCGTTAACTGCAGCCTCTCCCACAGAAAATGCCTCGTTTACGTCTGTAAGAGATGCACTGTGTGATGCACAACGCTGGATTGTTGAAAGCTCAACTGCACGTGTTTTAATCTTAAGGTCTTTTTTAAGCTTTTCTGCCACAACTGCCGCTGCCGCACTGAGCTGAACATGGCCGAAAACGTCCTTTGTGCTTTCAGCACCCTCTTCACACACATACTTTCCTTCAGGAGTACGAACACCCTCAGACATTGTTATAACAAGAGACTTTTTGGTCTTCTGCATTTCTCTTACACGCTCTTTTACGTACTCGTAATCAAAGGGTACTTCGGGGAGGAATACCATTGCAGGTCCTTCGCAGTCATCACCCTTTGAAAGAGCTGAGCAAGCAGTAAGCCAACCTGCATCACGGCCCATAATTTCCACAACCGTAACGCTTTCAAGGTCGTAAACCAAACTGTCGCGAACAAGCTCCTTGGTGGTTGTTGCAACGAACTTTCCTGCACTGCCAAAGCCGGGTGTGTGGTCAGTAATCTCAAGGTCGTTATCGATAGTTTTGGGAACACCGATAAAGCGAACTGTACTATTATTGAATTTTGCGTAATCGCTGAGCTTTTTTACTGTATCCATTGAGTCATTTCCACCGATATAGAAAAAGCAGCTGATGTCGTATTTTTCAAACAACTCAAAGAGCTTTTCGTATACGGGATGATTTTTCTCAGGCTCAGGCAGCTTAAATCTGCACGAACCGAGGTAAGATGCGGGGGTACGCTTCAAAAGCTCGATATCGTCTGAAGTCTTTATATATTCCTTCATATCGAAAAGCTGTTCAGACAAAAAGCCCTCGACACCGTTTTTCATACCATAAATTTTTTCTGCGCCAAGTCTTTTTGCCGCTGAAAAAACGCCTGCAAGCGATGAGTTGATTACCGCTGTCGGTCCGCCTGACTGTCCTACAACTACATTTCCATTGATTTTCATAATGTTCTCTCCAATTCCTTAAATTTTATTCCACGTTTTTGGTACATACAAATTATTGAATGTATATATTGCAAAGCGGTCGCTCATGCCTGCAATATAGTCGCACACTGCACGCTCTACGCCCTCTTTTTCAGCCGTTTCCTGCATATTTTTGGGCATTTGATCGGGGTTTTTCACATAATGCGTAAATATTCCCTCCATAATGCCGGAAATTTTGCTTTCCTCTATCTTGGCGTCTGAGCCTATGTATACATTCTCAAACATAAACTTCCGAAGCTCGTTCATTTCGTTTTCAACTTCGTCTGTCATTGTTATGTCGTTTTTGTCCGACGACGATTTTATTATATCACACACGAGCGTGTCTATTCTTTCACTGTGAGTCTGACCAAGCACCCTTGTAACCGACTTTGGAATATCATCAGTTGATATAATCCCTGCACGCACGGCGTCGTCAATATCGTGATTTATGTAGGCGATTCTGTCGGCATATTTTAAAATTTTGCCCTCAAGCGTATGTGCGGGCGAATCTCCCGTGTGATGCAAAATTCCGTCCAGAACCTCGTATGTAAGATTAAGCTTTTCAAGCCTTTCCGCTACACGAATACTATGCTCATTGTGTTTAAAGCCCTCACTGCACAGCTGACTAAGTGCCTTTTCACCCGCGTGGCCAAATGGGGTATGCCCCAAATCGTGCCCCAGCGATGCCGCTTCGGTAAGATCCTCATTGAGCCTGAGTGCACGTGCTATTGTTCGCGCAATCTGCGCAACTTCAAGCGTGTGGGTAAGGCGTGTACGATAATGGTCGCCCTCAGGTGTTATGAACACCTGCGTTTTATGCTTAAGCCTGCGAAACGATTTTGAATGAATTATTTTATCCCTGTCGCACTGAAATTCCGTCCTGATTTCGCAAAGCGGTCTGTCAATAGTTCTGCCCTTTGTGTTCTGGGAAAGCATCGCATAGGGGGAAAGTGTCTCCCTCTCAATTTGCTCTGTTCTTTCACGCACATTCACGCATATCACACTCCAAAAAAACAAAATCAAGGTTGTCCGCTTTTACGAACAACCCTGAATATTTTTAGTCTCCGAAGCAAATGCCCTGAGCCTTTGCCATCTTAACAATCTCACCATCGGGATCAACAAGCCTGTTTTCGCTTCCGATAACATCTTCCAGAGATGCAAGCGAAATCTTGTCGCCCTTAAGCACTACCATGTTACCGAACTTGCCCTGCATTGCAAATTCAACAGCCGCATATCCGTAACGTGTTGAAAGCACTCTGTCATGACCTGATGTTGAGCCGCCACGCTGAATATGACCAAGACTTGTTGCTCTTGCCTCGTTCTTGCAAAGAGCCTCGAGCTTATCTGCAACAACTGCACCGATACCGCCAAGTCTGATCGGGTCGGGGCTGTCCTCACGCACCTTAAGGATTACTGCTTCGCCGTCCTTTTCGACTGCACCCTCGGCAACTGCAACGATGCTAAAGTCCTTACCTCTTGCAAAGTCTGCCTTGATTTTGTCTGCAACCTTGTTGATATCAAACGGAATTTCAGGAAGAAGAATAACGTCTGCCGCACCTGCGATACCGCCGTGAAGTGTAAGCCAGCCTGCACCTCTGCCCATGATTTCGGCTACCATGATTCTGCCATGACTCTTTGCGGTTGTTCTTAATCTGTCAAGAGAGTCAGACACAACACCGATTGCAGTATCGAAACCAAATGTGTAGTCTGTACAGTTAAGGTCATTATCTATAGTTTTGGGAATACCGATTACGTTTACACCAAGTCTTGCAAAGTCTCTGCCGCTTGTGAGTGTACCGTCGCCACCGAGGATGAACAGAGCATCAATGCCTGCTTCCTTAAGGTTTTGTACACCAACGTGTGAAACGTCCTCGTATACGATTTGTCCATCTTTCTTTACAAGCTCACCGTTTTCATCATGTACGGGATATTTGAAAAGGTTGTCTTTGTTTGAGCTTTTAAGGATTGTTCCACCCTCGCCGAGAATTTCCTGAACCTTATCAAGTGTAAGGTCGATGAAATCCTTATGATAAAGGCCGTGGTATCCCTTTTTGATACCTACAACCTCAAGACCGTATTTAACGATTGCAGTTGTTGTAACAGCCTTGATTACTGCGTTAAGACCGGGGCAATCGCCACCGCCCGTAAGAATTGCTATTTTTTTAATTTCCTTCATATCCAACACTCCTTCGAGGAAAGTTTACATTACATACTTTACATATAATACTACAGTTTTGGCACCATTTCAAGTATAATTTTCGATAAATAGCATTTTTTATACAAAAAACTGTAAAATTTTTAAAGTTTTTCAACTTCCCTGACCCAGAGCGAGGCAACCGCGTCGGAGGGCATTCTGAAGTCGCCACGGGGCGAAAGCCCTACGCTGCCGATTTTAACGCCATCCGGCATACAGCTGCGTTTAAATTGCTGGCTGAAAAATCTCTTGTAAAAGTTTTTAAGCCACTTTAAAATAACCTCGTCTTTGTACTTCTTGCCAAATGCAATTTTTGCGATGTGATATATTTTCTTTGGCGAAAAACCAAATCTTACTACATAATAAAGGAAGAAGTCGTGCAGCGCATAGGGGCCTACAATATCCTCCGTCTGCTGAGCAATGCTTCCCGATTCGTCAGGCGGCAAAAGCTCGGGGCTTATAGGTGTGGCACAGATATCTTCGAGGAACTCTGTGCTCTCGGGGAAATACCCTGCATCGCACACGCTTTTTATAATAAGCGGAATAAGCGTTTTGGGAACGCCTGCGTTCACCCCGTACATACTCATCTGGTCGCCGTTATAAGTGCACCAGCCGAGCGCAAGCTCTGACATATCGCCCGTGCCTATTACCATACCGCCAACCTTTCCTGCATAGTCCATAAGCACCTGCGTTCTTTCTCTTGCCTGAGCGTTTTCATACGTAAGGTCAAACTTTTCAGCCGATTGCCCGATATCCTCAAAATGCTGTAGACACGCCTTTTTAATATCTATCTCCACCGACGTAACGCCAAGTGTTTTCATAAGATTAAGCGAGTTATTATAGGTTCTGCCCGATGTTCCGAAGCACGGCATCGTTATTCCGACAACGTCGCTTGCAGGTCTTTGCATATTTTTCATTGCAAGAACGCTTACAAGAAGCGCCAGCGTGGAATCAAGCCCGCCCGAAACTCCGACTATCGCCTTTGCACCCGTTACGCCAAGGCGTTTCTCAAGTGCACGTGCCTGCATTTTTATAATTTTGAGGCAGTGCCTCTCTATATCACTTTGTGCTTTGGGAATGAATGGGTTTTCCTCAATATCGCACAGGCTTCCGTCTGCACCCGATTCCTTGACGTTTACGCAAATTTCCCTTACCTTTGTGTTGGCGTAAATAAAAGCGCAGTCCGTAAAGGTTGTATTTTTAGTTCTTTCCGATCTGATTTTTTCGATATCTATATCCGCTGCAAGCAAATAATCTGAATCTGCCGCCTCGTCATTTTGCGCTACAGTGTAGCCGTTTTCGCAGATTATTGAGCTTCCTGAGAAAACAAGGTCTGTAGTCGATTCGTCCGCCCCTGCCGATACATACGCATATGCAGAAACTGAGCGCGAGCTTTGCATGCTTATAAGATTTTTTCTGTATCCCGATTTGGAAACCGTTTCATTGCTTGCCGAAAGGTTAACAATTACTTCCGCTCCCGACATCGATAAAACATTTGACGGCGACTGCGGTGCCCATAAATCCTCGCAGATTTCCACACCGACCTTTACGCCCGCTAAGTTAAATATCAAATCATTTCCGATAGGGATATCGTAATCATTTCTGAGCCCGAATGTTTTTGACGAAATACTGTCAACCTTAAGCATATTGCACGATGCAAAGTAGCGTTTTTCCATAAATTCGCCGTAGTTGGGTATGAATGTTTTTGGAACAATGCCCTGGATTTTTCCGTCAGCAATTACAACACCGCAGTTATAAAGGCTTCCCGAAATTTCAATCGGTGCACCAACCACAACTGTGTTTTTAGAGAGCTTACTCTCACGGACTATGCGCACAAGAGCATTGTATGCCCCTTTGATAAGTGTGCTCTGGAAAAGCAAATCTCCGCAGGTATAGCCCGTTGTGCACAGTTCGGGAAATACTACAAGGTCAACACCTTTTTGCGATGCCTCGTTCATTTTTTTTATGATTTCGTTTGTGTTTGCATTTGTATCACCCACAAAAACCTTGGGGACGGCACATGCAATCCTGAAAAAATCAAACATAACATCATTCCTTTTAGTACATTTTAACCTATACTAATTATAATATTATCAGATTCCATAGTCAAGACAAAAAAAGGATGTAAAACCAAAGTTTTACATCCTTTTTTTATTCACTTTTTCTTGGGAATAGGAAAAAATGTTCAGAACGGACAAACTGAGCCAAGAAGCCATTAGGCTTCTTGGGTTACCCGAAGGCGTACGATGGTACGTCGAGAGGCGAAGTTTGTTCGTAGCAAAAGGCTTATAAAAGGAGAAAAATCTCATATAATGAGATTTTTCAACCGAAATATAATCCCTAAATATTTTCCCACCCAACTACACTCATATACAATTGTCGCCTTTTGCGTTCTGGGCTTTTTTTACATTCCCTTTTTATTAATTACGATTTCCTCATCTTCCGCAGTTACTATAACGTTGTCGCCTACACTTACCTTGCCGTCAAGCATCTGCTCGGCAAAAAGGTCCTCAACCTTTGACTGAATTGCACGCCTCAGGGGTCTCGCTCCATATACGGCATCAAAGCCCTCTTTCGCAAGAAGTGCTACCGCCAGATCGTCAAACTCCACGTTTATGCCGTTTTGAGCAAGCCTCTTTTGAAGAGAGCTAAGCATAATTTTTGCAATCTGCCCGATTTCTTCTTCGCTGAGGCGTGAGAATACGATTATCTCGTCGACACGGTTTAAAAATTCGGGGCGGAACATCTTCTTAAGCTCGTCAAGCACGCCTGACTGAATGTTCTTTTTAACAACCTCTGCATCCTGCGATTGTGTCAAAAAGCCCATCGATTTTGTTTCCGTAATATTTCTTGCACCGACGTTGCTCGTCATAATAATAACGCAGTTTTTGAAGTCGACCATCCTGCCCTGGCTATCGGTAAGCTGACCGTCGTCGAGAATTTGCAAGAGAATGTTAAACACATCGGGGTGTGCCTTTTCAATCTCGTCGAAAAGAATAACGCTGTAAGGCTTACGGCGCACCTTTTCGGTAAGCTGACCGCCCTCGTCAAAGCCGACATATCCCGGAGGCGAGCCCACAAGCTTTGAAACGGAGTGCTTTTCCATATACTCCGACATATCTACCCTGATAATTGAATTTTCATCCCCGAACAAACTTTCCGCAAGTGCCTTTGAAAGCTCTGTTTTTCCCACGCCTGTCGGTCCAAGGAAAATAAATGAGCCTATCGGGCGCTTGGGGTCCTTAAGACCCACTCTTCCACGGCGGATTGCACGTGCAACTGCGCTCACTGCCTCGTGCTGACCCACCACTCTGTTGTGAAGAACCTCCTCAAGATTGCGAAGTCTTTCGCCCTCTTCGTCGGCAAGCTTTTTAACGGGAATACCTGTCCAGCCCGAAACAACATCGGCAATATCGTCTTCGCCGATTTCTCCGGTGTTATTGCCGGCTTTTTCCTGCCACTCATTTCGTTTTGCCTCAAGGCTTTCTTTGAGAGCCTTTTCCTTATCACGGAGAACTGCCGCCTTTTCAAAGTCCTGACTGCTTATTGCCTCTTTCTTTTCGAGCGAAACAGCCTCTATTTCTTTTTCAAGCTCACGCACATCGTTTGGCGCAGTCATTGCATTAAGCCTTACACGGCTGCACGCTTCGTCAACAAGGTCTATCGCCTTATCGGGAAGAAA
>JAZRPN010000024.1:0-3291 GCA_045649225.1 Clostridia bacterium
GGGAATAAAATATCCTTCGTTTTTCGTAAAGGCTTTAGAGGTCTTAAGGGATAAAAGCGAAAGCGAGGAGAGGATATGAGTAACCTGCCCGATAAATTCACTATACCAAAGGACAGAATTCCAAAGGCTTTCCCGCAGGGACCTATTGGTGCGTGTGTAGCAATCAGTATTACAAAAATACTTGAGATTATAAGCTACATAAAAACAGGAGAGTACATAGAGCTTTCCAAGGGCTACACCTACGGCAGACATAACCGCCCGGATAAAAGACAAGATGGTATGGACTACGAATATGCCCTTAACAGCCTTTTAAAGTGTGGCAGTGTGCCTTATGAAATGTATCCCTATTATGATGAGATGCCCGGAATCCGTGACAAGGTATTTGCATCAGCAAATTTTGATGAACTTGAAAAAGAGGCTGAAAAGACAAAAATCAAGGCGTGGGAAAAAATTCAGGGCAATATCTATAAGCTTGATAACATCAAGAAATATCTCTATGAGCATCAGATGCCCCTTGTCGGTAATATGACGGGCAACAGAATGCACTGTACTGTCATAGTAGGATATGACGGGGACAAGCTTCTCTATCAAGACCACGATGTGACGGGGAGAATTATAAGTATAAAGCATACTAAGTTTAATTATGCGTTCTATATTGATGGTGGTATTGAGGAAACAAAACCAATCAAAAAAGAAGAATCGGCAGAAGAAACGAAACAGGAGGAAAATGAAATGGGTTATAAGCTTATGGACGTCAGTGAATTTAAGAATTATCTTGACGGGCTGAATATCATACGAAAGATTACAGTTGTGCAGCTTCATCACACATATTCTCCTTCCTATGCACAGTTTACAGGCAGTAATCACATAGCATTGCAGAAGGGTATGCGTGATTACCACGTAAAGGAAAGAGGCTTTGCCGATATTGCACAGACGTTTACAATTTTCCCCGACGGAAAGATTTGTACAGGGCGAGATATAAACAAAGCTCCTGCAGGTATCTACGGAGCAAATTCAACGGGAATATGTATAGAGTGTATCGGTAACTTTGACAAGGGCGGGGACGCTATGAGTGATGCACAGAAGAATGCTATTGTAGGTGTTACAAAGATTCTGCTTGATAAATTCGGTCTTAATGCCAGAACAGGGGTAACATACCACGCATGGTGGACAAGCGGTGGCACAAACTTAGGTACATATATTGCAGGGAAATCTGTAAAGACCTGCCCCGGAACAGGCTTTTTCGGAGGAAATACAAGAGAAGCTTATGAAAAGAATCTGATGCCGCTTATAGAAAGCTACGGCAAGGAGGAAAAGAAGATGCTTGAGAGTGGAAATGACATAGTGTGGGAGCTTATGAACGGCAAGCTGAAGGTTGAGATAACAGAGGTAGAAAGAGCGGTAAAAGCTCTGGATAAGGCAAAGAAAAATACAGAGTTTTCCTCGTTGTACTGGATTATTTACAAGATTGTTAATAACAGGTGATAGAAATGAGCAAAAAAATCATAACAGAAAACGAAATTAAAGAGGCATATTCCACTCTGCGAAAATATAAGGACGGGAAAGCGAGTCTTGAGGAGAGAATAGTAAGCGAAGAGTTATTCTGGAAGCAGCGGCACTGGGAGGCTGCAAGAAAAGACGAAAAAGCAGCTACACCTACAAGTGCATGGATGTTCAACTCCATTATAAACAAGCACGCTGACGCAATGGATAGCTTCCCCGAGGCAATATGCCTCCCCAGAGAAAAAGGCGACGAGCAGAGTGCAGTCACCCTCACAAAAATTCTGCCTGTGGTTTTAAGGCAGAATAAATTCGAGCAGGTGTATTCAGATAACTGGTGGTATAAGCTCAAGCACGGATTCTGTGTGTACGGCGTATTTTGGGATTCAAGTGCGGAAAATGGCAAGGGAGATGCACTAGTGAAAAAGATTGATGCACTTAATATCTTCTGGGAGCCGGGGATTACCGACATACAAAAGAGCAGAAATCTTTTCATACTGGATTTGGTTTCAATAGATTCATTGAAAGAAGCGTTCCCGAAGCTTCAGATAAAAGGCGGGGAGCAGGGCGAGCTTAAGAAATACATACATGACGATAGTGTTGATACAAGCGACAAGGCTTTAGTAGTGGATTGGTACTACAAAAAAGGCGGTAAGCTTCACTACTGCAAATTCTGCGAAGAAAATATATTATTTGCCTCGGAAAATGAAGACGGATATGAGAATGGTTGGTATGAGGACGGTAATTATCCTGTTGTGCTTGATGTGCTTTATCCTGAAGAGGGTACTCCGATAGGCTTCGGCGTTATATCCATAACAAAAGACCCTCAGTTATTCATTGATATGCTGGACGAAAATATTATGGACCATGCTCACGTGGCGGTAAAACCGAGGTATTTTGCAAAAAATAACACGGGAGTCAATGAGGAGGAATTTCTTGATTTAAGTAAGCCTCTGGTACACGTAGAGGGTGGAGTGGACGAAAATCACATAAAACCAATTCAAACAAACTCAATTCCCGGATATATAATGAATTTCAGACAGGCTAAGATAGACGAGCTTAAGGAAACAAGCAGTAATAGGGATTTCTCTCAGGGCGGAACAAGCGGAGGAGTAACCAGCGGTGCTGCTATTGCCGTTCTGCAGGAAGCAGGAAATAAGACGAGCCGCGATATGACAAAGGCCAGCTATCGCAGTTTTCAGGAGATTATCCATCTGCTTATCGAAAGATTCAGGCAGTTTTATCAGTACGAACATACCTTCCGCATCGTTGGAGAAGGGGGACAGAGCGAATTCGTTCCCTTCGATAATAGCGGTCTTGTAGAGCAACCTATTGCTACTGTGGGACAAGAAGAGCTTTTCAGGAAACCGATTTTCGATATAGATGTTAAAGCACAAAAGCAAAATCCGTTCTCTACATTGGCTCAGAATGAGACGGCTATGAATCTTTTTAATTCGGGAATGCTCAATCCGGAAATGGCCCAAATGGCTGTGCCGGTTATAAAGATGATGACCTTTGAAGGGAAGGAAGAGATCCTCCGCTATGTGCAGGAGGGACAGACTTTGCATAATCAGTTAACGCAAGTGCAGCAGCAGATGCAGGCGCTAATACAGGAGAATGAGGTGCTGAAGGGTGGGGCACCTCAACCTTCACCTGCGGTGGCATCTTCCCATCAGGGGGAAGGTTTAGTTGGCGGTGGTAAGATTTGACGAATGTGATTTGGAGCCCTCAACCAAGACAAAGAATGTTTATGCAACGCCCCGAACACGAAGCCCTCTACGGAGGTGCGGC
>JAZRPN010000025.1:0-1943 GCA_045649225.1 Clostridia bacterium
CGTTACAGGAATAAATTTTTGCACGGATTTTATCGGTGGGGAGAGTGGGATGACCGATATTCTTCGGCATATTGAGCATTTTTGCAGCTTAGGCGGCGAAAAAAACGTTGGCATAGGCAGCGATTTTGACGGAATTCCCAATCTTCCGAAAAACTGCACAGGCGTGCGATTTTTGTATGATTTGGCACAGAAAATGCTTTCATTAAATTATAAGGAACAAACCGTAAGAGGAATACTTTTCGATAATTTTTATAACTTATTTGAGGGAATAATATGAAACTTATTATTGCAGAAAAACCAAGCCTTGCACGTAATATTGCAGCGGCAATAGGTAATATGAAAAAGGACGGAAATTCGTTTGTTGGTGGCGATTACATCATAACATGGGCATTCGGGCACCTTTTTTCGCTTGCTGATATTGACTTTTATTCGCCTAACCCCGACGGGACTAACCGTTGGAGTATAAAGACGCTTCCGTGCTTTCCCAAAAAATATGAATATGAGCTGAAAAAGGACAAAAACAACAAAACGGACGAGGGTGTCAAGCGTCAGTTTGAGCTGATTAAAAGCCTTTGCCTGCGTAGTGATGTCGATACCATCATAAATGCGGGCGACTCGGACCGTGAGGGAGAGATTATAGTTCGCACATGCATCCGTATGACAGGCGTTGAGAATAAGCCTGTTAAGCGGTTGTGGATGCCTGACCAGACGGAGAAAACAATAAATGCGGCACTTAGTGAGCTTAAAAGTGATGAGGAGTACGACAGCCTTGCAAAAGAGGGCTATGCACGCACCTTTGTTGACTGGCTTTACGGACTTAACCTGACTCGTTACGCAACGCTTAAAACGGGGACACTTCTGCGTGTAGGGCGTGTTATAGTGCCTGTTGTAAAGGCAATTTACGACAGGGATATGGAAATCCGCAACTTTAAAAGCGATATTTACTATACCCCGTACTCTAAAATCACAAAAGATGGGGAAGAAATTGAGCTTACGAGCAAGAAAAAGTTTTCTAAGGAAGAGTTAGGTAAAGCAAAAGAGCTCTGCAGTAAGCTTAACGAAAATATGGCAGTAGTCAAGGATAAAAAGAAAAAGAAGGAAACACTCGGGCCCGGCAAGCTGTTTTCGCTTACAAAGCTTCAGAATGTGCTTGGCAAAAAGTATAAAATGTCAATGGAGGAGAGCCTGAAAATAGTGCAAAGCCTTTACGAAAGGGGTTTTGTTACATATCCGAGAACGAACTCGGAGTATTTGGCAACTGCCGAAAAAGATAAGGTAATGACTGTTTTAGACGCCGTTTCAAAGCTTGGTTATTCGGTGAAGTTTAAGGACGGAAAATCAATATTTGACGATAAAAAGATAGAATCGCACTCGGCACTTACTCCAACATATAAGATACCTGACAAAAACGCGCTTACCGAGGATGAATACAAGGTGTATTCCACCATACTCAGGCGTTTTGCGGCAGTTTTTTGTGCAGAGGAATGTATAGCAGAAAAAAGCGAAATAACCGTAGATGTAGGCGGGCTTGAGGAGTTTGTTCTTAAGGGAACTGTTATCACCCAAAAGGGCTGGACAAAGTATGATGATTACACAAAAAAGGACAAGCTTTTGCCGCCACTTGATAAAGGAGATACCTTTGCGGTAAATTTCGAGCCGAAAGAAAAGGAAACAACTCCGCCTAAGCACTATACTATTGAAACGCTTAACAACTATCTTAAAAACCCGTTCCGAGATGACAAGGCAAACGCCGATGAAAGCGACGAAAAAGAGTACCGTGCAATTTTTGATGGTCTTGAACTGGGTACAGAGGCTACAAGAACGGGAATAATTGACAATGCAGTCAGAAGCGAATATATCTCGCTAAAGAAAGATGTGTACACGATTTTGCCGCAGGGAGAATACCTGATTGAGTCGATACATAGAATGGGAATAAGTATGGA
>JAZRPN010000026.1:0-3139 GCA_045649225.1 Clostridia bacterium
ATATCCTCAGGCATCTTCTGCTTGTTAATGTTCATCGGATGTGTTTCAAGCACGGGAAGACATTCTTTAATAAATTCAATCCTCTTTTCGTCGAGAGCATCAAATTCATCGCCAAAGGTCATCGGGAGACCTAACATTGAAACAAAATATATTCTCGATGCAGCCTGATTTGTGCTGTTAAACTCTTCGCGCATAACTACATTGTCGCTATCGGGATATAAAACGTTATTGTGAAGCGGGTAGTAACGAAGAGTCCTGCCCACTCCCTGCTTCAAAAACTCTTCCCACTTGAAGATATCTGCACCTACACGTGCCGAATCAAAAATGTCGGCAGCCCACAAAACATCACGGTCGTTAACTGCAGCACACGAAAGCATATAGTATTTATCGCCGAGCACTGAGCGTACCTTTTTAATCATTTTTCTGTATGCCTCTTTTGTGGTAAGCGTCGGGTCATACATATCGTTATGACATTCCTCGTGTACTATCATTGCAAGAGGGAGAATGTCGCATTTAACTGCCTCGTATCCCCACTCGCCTACTTTAGAAAGAGCCTTCGGCAAAAATTCGTTAAGGTACTTTGGATGCGAGAAATCAAGGAAATACTGACCGCACCACTCTTTTCTGTGCGCAAGGATGATTTCGGGATTTTCCTTTATGTACTCATTTTCTGAAGAATCACAAGGAAGTCCCATCCACAAAGCAGGAACAAGACCCATTTCCTTGATTTTGTCGGAAACATACTTAAGTCCGTGAGGGTATTTTTCCTTGTCGGGATTAAAGCAGTCGCAACCGTCTGTACGAACACCTGACATATCCTTATGGCACCATTCCCAGTCGACCCAAATACTTTCGGCACCATATTCCTTGAGGTTATCGCTCATCCATTTTGCATTCTTAAGCACCTTTTCCTCGCACGCATTAAATTTAACCGAGTACCAGGTCATCCACCCTGCAGGCGGTTTTTTGAATGTGCAGTTTTTGTTAAGCGGAGCATATTCTATCTTATATTCATCTGTAAGAAGTCTTTCACGCACACAGATATCCACCCTGCGCTTGTCGAGGGTTCTTCCGCCTACTGCCTTGAAAAGATACTTCTTTTTATTCCAATCGTATATAATACGAGTATTTTCAAATCCAAAAAAAGAAATTGCCGAGTCTGTAAGCCTGTCAAAGAGCATATCATCTTTATTTGAAGATGCGGGACCTACAGCCACTCTTACAACATCTTCACTGTTTTCCGAGGACATAGGGTATACATCCTCAGTGGAGTTGTTTCCCCAGTTTAATTCGCCGCTGATGTTGGCAACAAATTCATTTCTGTCGCCGATTACCATTCTTACGCCACTGTCTGAAAGAACAAATTTTATTTTAAGACTTGGAAAGTCTTCGCACCCCTTTGAAAATCTTGCAATAAGAGTTGTGGTGTTAGATTCATCAAACACTACCTTACATTTACATTTTTTAAATTTATTAATATTTATTTTTACGTTGTTATCCAGTATAATACTGTCAATTCTGAGATTTCTGATAGCGTTCGTTTTGCCGTGAAGCTTTAAGTTGAAGATTTTTTTAGCCTCGTTACATAGCACGCTATATTCACCCCAACTTGCATAAGAACCTTTATTCATAAACGCTTAAACCTCCTTAGTTTAAGATGGTGGGCACATGGGATACCCATGTGCCCATCTCTCTATATCATATCATTTTGTTTTGTAGTTTGTAATTTAATTATTTTACATATTCTGCAATAGGAAGAAGCATTGCTTTAATCTGTGTTGCAGTATATGTTGCGATGTCAGCCTGAGCTGCTGCATTGATATAAGGTACGCCGCAAGCAGTTGCAGTAGCTTCTGCCTTAGCATTGTAGCTGCTGTTATCCACAGAAGTTACTACTACGGGAATCATACCATTGTTCTTTACAAGAAGAACAATCTGTGAAAGAAGAGCTTCATACTCGTCTGCAGTTGCATTTGCTACATCATTTGCATTAAGGTTGATAATCACATAGTCGCCTGCACTGCCGTTTGCGATTGCACTGTCAATGATATTTCTTCCAAGTGCATCCTTTGCACTCTGTGCATTGTAAGCATTTATAACTTCTACATTTGATGTGAACTTATCGCCCAATGTTGCGTTAAAGTTAGCGGTATCGCCAAGAACGAACATCTTAACCAAAGCTTTTGCGGGAGCAAGTGATCCTGCCTTTTCTGCAAGAGGCTTAAGAGAACCGTTTTCCAGCATAAACATCTTGTAGGTTGACTCCTCAGCATTTGCGATGTTAAGAGTAACACTATCGCTTGCAACAGGAACCTTCTTAAGTGTTGAAAGAGAACCTGCTAAATCATAAAGAGCAACAAATATGTCAGCATTGGTTCCTGCAGCCTTTGAAACGTTAACGCTCTCAATCACTGAGCCTGCACCTGCTGCAAATACTCTTGCACCATCCTTAGTGATGTTAACTGTCTTAATCTTATAAGGCTTCTTCTGGTTAAGAGTAATTGTCAAATCCTTTGTTGCAGTTTTGCTTCCCAATGTTACAGTGGCTGTAACAGTAACATCCTCTGTACCATTTCCTACTGTTGGGTAAGCTGTCGCAATAGCTGTATTTTCGCTATCTATTACCAATTTTGCATCTGCAGAGCTATAGGAAATAATTCCGTCTCTGTCTTCAAAGAGAATCTTTGCTCCGTCTGAAACAGTTCTGATATAAGGTGTATCAAGCTTGTTTGCAATAATATTTGCCTGTTCCTGAGCTGACATATGCTTAACAATAATATCGTCAAACATATAATCCTCGTGCATATACACACCAAATCTGTCTGCATAAACCATTAAGTTCGGAGGATTCTGTCCTGCAGGCTCATACACTATTTCGCTTGAATATTTAGTTACGCCACCTGACGTAACCTTCCAGAATACAGGTCTGCCGTTGTAGTAAAGTGTTGCTGTAAGAGTACCAAAATTAAACTCATACTTCACTTCTGCCCATTCGCCTGGGTTTCTCTTTGTCATTGTTGTAAGGTTATCAGTGCTTGCTAATATACCCTTTGTGTCTGCAGTCTTACCTATATATGTGGTTTCCCCACCTGTAACCGAAGTTGTTGAATCAAATCTGATTTTGAACTGCGGACTTGCT
>JAZRPN010000027.1:0-5553 GCA_045649225.1 Clostridia bacterium
CGATACGATTGTGAACGAGGGCTTTGAGGAAGAAAATATTGCTTTTTGCTACCACTGTAACTTTGGTTATCCGCTTGTAAGAGATGGTGCAAAAATGGTAAATGTTCAGAAAGAAATTGCGGATATACACGCACCTATCCATGGCAAGGAAGAAGAGTGCATTGGGGTTGAGCATACAGGAGATATTGCCACTGCAGGCATTGAAAATGGCGAGATGGGGGCATATATTACTTACGAAAGAAAGAATCTTCCCAAGTTCCTTGTGTGGAAAATGCTCGGTGAGGGCGACTACGTTGTAGGTCTTGAGCCGAGAACATCAAACTTCGGTGGTGAAAACGTAGACAAAAACGGTGAGTATGTAAAGCTGAAACCATTTGAGGAATATAAAACACACCTTAAATTCAGTTTTAAAGACTTAAAATAGGGAGAATACATATGCGTAAGACAAAAATTGTATGCACAATCGGACCGGCAAGTGAATCAAGGGAAGTCCTTGAGGGCTTGTGCAAAGCAGGCATGAATGTTGCCAGGCTTAACTTTTCGCACGGGACGCACAGCGAACATAAAAAAAGAATAGATGCGATAAAAGAGGTAAGGCAAAAACTTAATTACCCTATTGCAATAATGCTCGACACCAAAGGGCCTGAGTATAGAATAAAGACGTTTAAAAACGGAAAAGTACAGCTATCTCAGGGTGATAAATTCACCTTCACAACAGAAGATGTAATTGGCGATGAAAGTATTGTTTCCGTAAGCTACAGCGGTCTTCCCGAAGAACTCGAGGTAGGGGATACTATCTTACTTAACAACGGAATATTATCATTCCTTGTTGAAAAAATTGAAGATAAGAATATCTGTTGCAAGGTAGTTTACGGCGGAGAGCTTTCAGACAGAAAGAGTATGAGCTTTCCCGGAAAGGTTATGAAGCAGAAATACCTTTCCGAGCAGGATAAAAAGGATATTTTATTCGGCGTGGAAAACGGTGTGGACTACATTGCTTGCTCGTTTGTTTCAAATAAGCAGGACCTTATCGATGTTCACGAGTATTTAAAAGAAATTAACGCAGAAAGAATGGAGCTGATTGCAAAAATCGAAAATCAGTCAGGCTTTGATAATATTACTGATATTTTCGAATATTGTGATGGCATAATGATAGCAAGGGGAGATATGGGCGTTGAAGTTCCCTTTGAACAGCTTCCATCGATACAGAAAAAGCTCATTACCAAATGCAGAATGCTCGGTAAAAGGGTAATTACAGCTACTGAAATGCTTGAAACAATGATTTACAACCCAAGACCTACGAGGGCAGAGATATCTGACGTTGCAAACGCTGTGTATGACGGGACAAGTGCAATTATGCTCTCGGGCGAAACTGCGGCGGGAAAGTATCCCGTTCAGGCAGTTGAGGTAATGGCAAGAATTGCAGAAACCACAGAAAACAACATCAAGTACGATAAAAGACTGCATAACTATGACTTTAAAATCAAAAATTCTGTTGATGCACTATCACACTCTGCTTGCACAATGGCTATTGAACTTGACGCAAAGGCAATTGTTGCGTGCTCACTTTCGGGTATGACGGCGAGAATGGTTTCAAGATTCCGTTCACCAGTGCCGATTATAGGGCTTACAACAAACGAAGATACATGGAGAAAACTTTCCATGTCCTGGGGAGTTATCCCGAGGATGTGCGAACAGTTTACATCGACTGATGTGCTTTTCTACACAGCAAAGAAAATAGCCAAAGAAACACTTTCTCTCGAAAAAGGAGATAAGATAGTTATAATCGGCGGTGATACAAGCGGTCAGTCGGGAAACACAAATCTGATTAAGGTAGAGGAAATGTAAAAAGGAGGCGCTTTTATGAATTACACTTTTGCGGTTATCGATTTGGGGTCAAACTCTGCTCGAATGAGCATCAGCAAAATTGACGAAAACCAAAAATTGACGGTTATAAAAAAACTGCGTGAAACCGTGCGTCTGAGCGAGGGAACGGGTCAGGATAATTTCCTTAAGGAAGAGGCAATGGTGCGTGTCATAGAAGCACTCCAAACTTTTTGCAATATTGCAAAGGAACACAAGTGCATTTCTATTGCTGCAGTTGCAACGGCGGCAGTCAGAAATGCTGCAAATAAGCAGATGTTTTTATCGCGTGTGGAAAAGGCAACGGGCATAAAGCTCGAGGTTATATCAGGCGAGGATGAGGCATACTATAGCTATCTTGCCGTCAGTGAAACGGTTGGTATAACTGACGGAGTGATTTTTGACACGGGAGGCGGAAGCACCGAAATAACGCTTGTAAAAGACGGAAAGGTAAAGCACAGCATAAGTCTTCCTCTCGGGGCAGTTGTTCTTACTGAAAGAATGGCGCACTCCAATCAGATGGAATTGTATCGCTATGTTGCGTCATATATAGGTGCAATAAGCTGGCTTGACGAGTGCGAAAGCCTTGACCTGTACGGCATTGGCGGAAGCGTAAGAACACTTGCAATGATAAGTAAGGGAAGACTCCTTACGACAGATGAGGCAGATAAGGTAAAAATTTCATATTCTTCTGTAGCAAAAATCTATCAGAACATATTTAACACCAAACCCGAAAAACGCCGTGATATAAAGGGTATGGATGTATCACGTGCGGACATTATTCTTGCCGGGCTTACACCTGCAAAGGTTTTGATGGATATGACGGGAAGTAAAAGCCTTACCATCTGCGGGGCAGGCGTTAAAGAGGGCGTGCTTTTCCGTATGAAAAACGAAATATTGGATAAATACAGGGAGCAAAACGATAAATGAGCGTAAATGTTGTATTGGTGGAACCTGAAATTCCTCAAAACACCGGAAATATTGTGAGAACTTGTGCCGCAACGGGAACAAAACTGCATATTATAGAGCCTATGGGCTTTAAAATTGACGATAAAAAACTCAAGCGTGCAGGCCTTGATTACTGGCACTTTATGAATATTAAATATTACAAAAATCTTGAAGACTTTTTCGAAAAGACAAAGGGCGGCAGGTATTTTTACCTCAGCTCAAAAGCCCCGACATCGTACGCCGATGTTCGTTTTAATGATGAAGATTATCTTCTCTTCGGCAAGGAAACAAGGGGGCTTCCGGAAAAGTTACTTATAGATAATCCTGAAAGATGTGTAAGGATACCGATGATAAGCGATGCGAGGTGCCTTAATCTCTCGAATTCAGTTGCAATAGTTGTATACGAGGCTCTAAGGCAAAACGGATTTGAAAGTCTTACGCAGGAGTCAGATTATCTTTACGGAGTGATTGACTGATGATTAAAAAGGTAGTTTCCCTTGTTTTAATAGTACTCATAGCCGTGGCGTCGTTTTTTGTTTACAGTGGATGGAAAAAATACGACTCGGCGCTCAGTGAAGTGCCCCTTGTGAAAAAGGTGGCATCGGTCAAGAAAAGTGAAAGCTATACGCCGCTTGATGACGTAAGCAAGACGTTTGTACAGGCAATCACATCAGTAGAGGACAGACGGTTTTACCATCACAAGGGTGTGGATGCAATCGGATTGTTAAGAGCAATTGTTACTGATATAAAAAAACGCGAATTAGCCGAGGGCGGGAGCACAATCACCCAACAGCTCGCAAAAAACCTCTACTTTATGGGGGAAGAAACTATCGATAGAAAAATTGCCGAAATGTTTACGGCAATAGAAATAGAAAAGAATTATTCTAAGGAAGAGATCCTTGAGCTTTACATAAATGTTATATACTACGGCAGCGGATATTATAACATTTACGATGCATCTATGGGATATTTTGGGAAAGAGCCGGGTGAATTAAATGACTTTGAGGCTACGCTTCTGGCGGGGGTACCAAACGCACCGTCAAAATATTCGCCAAAGGTAAATCCCGAGCTTTCCTATAAACGTCAGGAAAAGGTGATTGATGCAATGGTCAAAAGCGGGCATATCACCAAGGAAGAAAGTAAAGAGCTGATTTTACAGCAAAAATAAAAAAGGGGGTGCACGAGTGTCAAAAAGAGTGCTGAGTATTTTAATCATAATATGTATGAGTACGATTTTTTTCTTTTCTCATCAAAAGGCAGATGATTCAAGAGAAACAAGCTCAAAGGTTGTTATAAAAATCGTTGAAATACTCGACGTTAAAGACAGTCTTACCAAAACCGAGACGCTTTCTCTTGCGGACAGATTACATCGCGGTGCCCGTAAGTTAGCACACTTTTGCATCTATGCGGTGCTCGGATTGTTGTTTGCACTGCTTTTTAAGGAATATAATTACCGTTTCAGGCATATATTTATTCGGGCGGTAGTATTTTCATTTTTGTATGCCTGCACTGATGAGTTTCATCAGCTATTTATAAGTGGGCGTTCATGCGAGCTAAGGGATGTAGCGATAGATTCTCTGGGTGCCGCTTCTGGTGCATTATTTGCACTTCTTTTAATTATTTTATTCGCAAGGAAAGGACAAAGAAAAAATGAAGTTTATGAATGAGTATGAAAAATGGATGAGCTGCGATAGCCTCGATAAAGAACTTAAGGACGAGCTTGTTGATATAAAAGATAATAAAGCTGAGATTGAGGACAGGTTCCATAAATCACTTGAATTCGGTACGGCGGGCTTGCGCGGTATTTTGGGTGCAGGAACAAACAGAATGAATGTCTACACCGTTCGTCAGGCTACGCAGGGACTCAGCGAATATTTAAAGAAAACAGGTAAAGGCGGAAGTGTTGTAATAGCGTACGATTCAAGAAACTTCAGCCCCGAATTTTCGCTTGAGTCGGCAAAGGTGCTTTGTGCAAACGGCATCAAAACATATCTTTTTGACTCTCTGCGTCCGACACCTGAGCTTAGCTTTGCGGTGCTTGAGCTTGGTTGCGTTGCGGGTATTGTTGTAACTGCAAGCCACAACCCTGCAGAATACAACGGCTACAAGGTTTACGGTGAGGACGGCGGTCAGTTATCACCCGAGGCGGCAGATACCGTAACTGAAGAAATTCAGAAGATTGATATTCTTACAGGCCCGAAAATTATGAGCGAGAAGGAAGCGCTTGACGCAGGACTCCTTGAATATATCGGAGAGGAAATAGATAAAAAATACCTTGAGCGTGTTTACGAGCAAAGCGTTAATAAAAACGCAATTAAGGATGTTGCAGATTCGTTCAGTGTGGTTTACACACCTTTCCATGGCAGCGGAAATCTGCTTGTTCGTGAGGTGCTTCGTATGTCGGGGCTTAAAAATCTTTTGGTTGTAAAAGAGCAGGAATTGCCCGACGGTAATTTCCCGACAGTTAAAAGCCCGAACCCTGAGGATAAGGAGGGCTTTACGCTTGCGATTGAACTTGCAAAGAAAAATAACACTGACCTTATCATTGGAACAGACCCCGACAGCGACCGCGTAGGCATTGTGGTAAGAAACAGTGAGGGTGAGTACGTAACCTTTACCGGTAATCAGGTTGGTGCACTGCTTGTTGACTATATTCTTTCGCAGTACAAAGAAACAAACACAATGCCCAAAAATCCCGTTGTGATAAGATCAGTAGTTTCTACAGATATGGTATGCGCAATT
>JAZRPN010000028.1:0-7964 GCA_045649225.1 Clostridia bacterium
AAAAGACGAGCCTCCCATTTTTTTTGTAACTGACAGACTGTCGGCATCAAAGCTTTTTGAAGAATGCAAAATGCATGAGCGTGCCGAGGATGTAAAAAGCCTTCCTACCGATGAGGTGAAAATGTGCAAGGCAGGGGAAAGGTATCATATAACGTACCAGGGTGTCAGCTACAGTGTAAGTGCATTAAAGTGCTTTGACGTTATTTCTTATGAAGACGGATTTTTACTGCGTTATCCCACAAATTATTCCAATGGGGAAATTCCCGAGGTGGTAGCAAGCCGAAAAATTCACAGTGCGATTGAAGACTACCGCGACTGGACAGAAACTTTGGGTGCAGCGGATATTTTTTCGCTGAATAAGTTTATCCGTGATGGTAAGGCGAGCGATATTATAAATCTTTCCGAAGGGCTTCACGAAAAACGCCTCAGCAGAATTGCAGATACGATAAAGAATAATCCTGACCTAAAGGTAATACTTATTGCGGGACCGTCGTCATCGGGCAAAACAACCTTTGCAAACAGACTTTGCCTGCATCTTAGGATAAATCATCTTTCACCTGTTGTAATTTCGCTTGACGATTATTATGTTGATGATGCACGTATGCCACGTGATTCTAAAGGTGAGATGGATTTTGAATCGGTTGAGGCAATCGACTATGAGCTTTTTAATGAGCATCTGTCTTTGCTGATTGATGGGCAGAGTGTTACGCTCCCGCGATATGATTTTACGGTGAGAAAGCAAAAGGTCGGCGAAACTCTTCAAATAGGCAAGGGACAGATAATTATTGTCGAGGGCATCCACGCTCTTAACGAGCTTTTAACAAGCAGGGTTGATAAAAAGAATAAGTACAAAATCTATCTCAGTGCACTGACGAGTCTTTGCCTTGATGAATATAATGCCTTTTCACCTACGGACAATAGGCTTCTTAGAAGAATTGTGCGTGATGCGGCATTTCGTAATACCCCTGCTGAAGAAACGTTCTACCTTTGGAAAAATGTTCGCAAGGGAGAGCAAAAGTATATATTCCCGTTTGAAAGCGAAGCAGATGAGGTGTTTAACTCCTCGCTGGTATATGAGCTTGCAGTGCTTAAAGAACCTGCGCTGAAGCTTCTTTCAACGGTAACGGAAAAAAGTGTTCACTACAGCCGTGCTCAGCGTCTTATGGAGCTTTTATCATACTTTGAACCGCTCAGCAAGGAAAATGTTCCGCCAACATCTTTTTTAAGAGAATTTGTAGGCGGCAGTACAATATTAAAGTAAATAAAAATGGCTGTAAACACAAGTGTTTACAGCCATTTTTCACTATTCTCTGAAGTTCACATCTTCAAATATTAATTTAATTGTTTCGTATATCTTTGAGTTTTCCTCATTGTCGTGAACAATTATTTTTCTTGGAACAATTGCAATGAGTGCACTCAGAAGAATATCCTCGCCCGTAAGTTCTTCATCGAAGTGGGGGAGGTCGTTTGTATAACTTTCGGTAATATCACGTCTGCGGCGATTTAATATCCGCCAGCCGTTATCATTTTTTACAATGTGGACCAATTCTTCACGGGGAGTTTGCACCGAAATAAAAAACCGAAGCATATCAATAAATTCGTTATACTCCTTTATAGCAGCGTATTCCTCGCCTGCGTTAATGCAAATGTCGTAAAGCTCATTTTTATAGTCGCTCAGCCTGAAATTCATAAATCCGCTTAAAATAATGCTTTTGTTCTCACTGAGATATTCCGTAACGCTTTCTTCGATAAGAGCCTTTCGTCTGTTGTAGTGGATTGCATTTCTTATCTCTCCCTCGTTGGGGGATGCGTTTTTCAGTGCAATCTCAAAAATCTGATTTTTGCTCTCCTGCGAAGAAAGCGGAAATTCCTTTTCTGTTATATGATAAAGCATTGTTTTTTCGTATTTATTCATTATTTCGCTGCTCACCTGACAGGCAAAATCCGCTATACTTTGGTCAGGGGCAAGCGTTACGACCGAGTTCAAATCCAAATATATCACCTCTAAAATTTATGTAGTCATCTCAGATTTAATCAGTGGTATAATTGAACCGATATCTGTTACTGCTCCTTTCCTTACTGCTATCGGGGAAATTCCCTCGTTGCCAAGCATTTTCAGTATCTCATTTGCGTTATCAAGAAGCCTGAGCTCTCCGTTTACAAGCAGGGTGTTTTTATCTGCCATACCTAAGCATCCGCCTATAAATCCATTTGAAAAGCCTTTAAGTATTATATTGTCATTTGGAATAAATAAAACCTTAAGTTCGTTTTTTTCTGCAGCACGTGCTATCGAAATATCACCCGTGATAATACGGCTTTCGTCAATCGCACACAATGAACACTTTGCATAGCCCTGCTTTACGTGGATAAGCTCATACCCAAGCTCCTCCAACCTGCAAAGAAGCACCTCGTCGCAAATATCCTTGTTTAAAAAGCATCTTTTACCCACTATACCAACATTATATGCACAATCGTGCGGGTAGTTACTTTTTACATCAGATTTCCCCACTGTGATTGTAAAACCATAGGGGGACAGAGCCTCTCTATAGTAATCTGCAGTGCTCGGCGGGCAAACAGCCTCGTTTTCACTTACAATGCAAATACCAAGGTCAGCGTGCCTGCGCATCGATACAGGGAGCACATCAATAGATGGCGGTTTAATTGTTTTTGCGCCGTCAATATTGCAATCGGCTATAAAAAGTGTTGCTCTTTTCTCTGGAAGATAAGGATAACTCATTCTTAGTAACCGAGAATGGTGTTAGCAAACTCAACTGCCGACTTGTATGCATTCTCCTGCTCCTTTTGGTCTTCGCGCGGGGCATATCTTACGAGAAGATATGTATTATCTGTTGGTATACCTGCTTTTCTGAGAATATCATTCTCGTCAAGAGATACCGCAACTTCATTACCACCGTACTCAAGCGTCTTATCGGGAGCAACGGGCATATTGCACCAGTCGGATACCTTTGCAAAAGAACCGTGATTAACCTCAGAGAGCATATAATTATCAAGGAAATCTTTTTCTATAACATACAAAAAGATTTCGTCTTCTCCCACGGATAAGTTGAATTTCGTAAGCATCGCCATGGTATATTCGGGGTCAATGCTTTCATCCTCGGGGAACGAAAAAACGCTGAGCTTTAAAAGGCTTTCGCCATTTTTGTTGGTATCAGGGCAATCAATGGAAAGTCTTTTCTGTGCGCTTTCGATATAACTGTCCATAAACTCCGTATAGCCTGCGTAGATAAGTGTCTGGTCGTACTTCGGGGCTGTGAGCTTTCCGATAAGAGTTGCCAGAAGTGCTATAATTATGAAAGCCACCACTATCGTATGAAGCTTATAGTATCCCCAAAAATACTTCCACCATTCTTTTGTAAAACGTTTTGGAATTTCACCATACTTTTCAGCCATTTTAATTTATCCTTTCAATTCTTAAGTAGCATAGCCATATTTTAAGAAAAAATTCTCTTCGCCGTAAGGCAAAGAGAATTTTTATTGCTATGCCTTAATTAAATCTAAGTTATTCGATTATTAAAGCCATTCAACAGGTCTGCAGCTTGTTATACCGAAGTGGTAAAGAATTGCATCAACAATTCTGCGGGATGCGTTTCCGTCGCCGTATGGGTTTACGGCTCTGCTCATTTTGTTATATTCAGCATCGTCGATAAGAAGCTGAGATGCGAGCGAGTAAATAATATCTTCACTTGTACCTGCAATTTTAACTGTGCCGGCTTCTGCCGCTTCGGGACGCTCAGTTTCGCCACGCAAAACGAGTACCGGTTTTCCGAGAGAGGGAGCTTCTTCCTGAAGTCCGCCCGAGTCCGTAAGTACAAGATATGCCTTGTTAATAGCATTGTGAAGCACATCAACATCAAGCGGGTCGATAAGATGCACTCTCGGGTTGTTTCCGAGAATAGAGAAAGCCGTTTCCCTTACTGCAGGATTGAGATGCACGGGGTAAATAACCTCAACATCAGGAAAATCACGCACGAGGCGACTAACCGCGCGGCATATATTTTCAAGCGGTGCGCCAAGGTTTTCTCTTCTGTGAGCCGTCATAAGAATAATACGCTTATTCATATCAATATTCTCAAGCGGTGTACCTGCAAACGAAAAATCTTTTTTGATAGTTGTTTTAAATGCGTCAATTACGGTGTTACCCGTTACGAAAATACTGTCGGGGTTAATGCCCTCGTTTATAAGATTTGCCCTGTTGTTTTTTGTGGGCGAGAAATGCAAATCTGCAATTGCACCCGTGAGACGGCGGTTCATCTCCTCAGGGAATGGGAAGTATTTATCGTATGTTCGAAGGCCCGCTTCAACGTGGCCAACCTTTATCTGATTGTAATATGCCGCAAGGCTTCCCGCAAAGGTCGTAGATGTATCACCGTGCACAAGCACCATGTCGGGCTTTTCGCTGCTAAAAACTTCTGAAAGACCATTAAGAGCTTTGGTTGTGATAGATGCAAGCGTCTGACGCTCCGACATAATGTCAAGGTCAAAATCGGGCTTGATATCAAAAAGGTTAAGAACCATATCAAGCATCTGACGATGCTGCGCAGTAACACACACCTTGCAGTCAATAGACGGGCGTGATTGAAGCTCATAAATAAGCGGTGCCATCTTTATGGCTTCGGGTCTTGTGCCGAACACTGTAAAAATCTTAATCATAATTATTCTCCTTGTTTTTCGTGCTTGTCCGAGAAAGCTTCGATAATTTTAGGGGTAAAGTATAAAAAGGCGATTAAACCTAAAAGCACGAGCATAAGTGCCCACCACGATATTGCACCGGTAATAATAAGTGCCACTGCAGAAACACAAAGAACAATACAAAACAGATAAATTGTTATAACTGCCTGTTTTTGTGAAAAGCCTGCGTCTATCAGTCGGTGGTGAAGATGTCCTCTGTCGGGCGTCATAATAGATTGTCCCTTTTTCACACGGCGGATTATTGCCGATGCAGTGTCAAAAATCGGGAGACCAAGTACAAGCAGCGGTGCTGCAATACTTATAACCGCATATCCCTTGAAAAGTCCCTGCACAGAAACCGTTGCAAGCATAAATCCAAGGAACAGGGCACCCGTATCACCCATAAAGAGCTTTGCGGGATTGAAATTGTAGGGGAGAAAGCCCAGGCACGCACCTGCAAGTGCTGATGTTACGAAAACAACATCGGGCTCTCCAACAATAAGCGCAATAAAAAGCAGTGTAAGTGCCGAAATTGAAGAAACGCCACAGGCAAGTCCATCAAGCCCGTCGAGCAGGTTCACTGCATTTGTTATTCCAACTATCCAGATAATTGTCAGGGGAATTGCAAACCACCCAAGCGAAATGTATCCGTAATCGGAAATGAACGACGGCACCTTTATAAAGTCCACACGAACACCTGCCAAAACAGGGAGTGCAGCGGCGATAAGCTGAATAACAAACTTAAGCTTTGCACTGAGTGCATAAATATCGTCAAATATGCCGAGGATTACAATAACGATGCATCCTGCAAGCACGCCAATCAGCTCTGTGTTAATTTCAGTGAAGCAAAGTACACTGATAATAAACCCCAAAAAGATTGCGAGCCCGCCAAGCCGTGCAGTGGGGCGTTTGTGCATTCGCCTGCTATCTCGGGGAACATCAACTGCTCCTATTTTAAACGCAAGCCTTTTTACAAAAGGCGTTGCAATGAATGTCAGAATATAAGCAATAATAAACGGAAAAATTATATTAGTTCTCACAAGGACACCCCTTTTTATTTGACGATAAAGCCAACCTTTTTCTTCACCTTACCAAGAGTGCGTCGGCTTATCCCTTGTGCCGCCTCAGCGCCACGTATGTAAATGCTTTCAAGATAATCCTTGTTTTTCATATAGTCTTCGTAGCGTGCCTGTATGGGCAAAAGATGCTCTGCCACGGCCTCAGCTACAGCTGCCTTAAAGTCGACATAGCCTTTTCCGCCGAATTCTTTGAGAGCCTCATCAATACTTATCCCCATAACAGAAGAATATATCGTAAGCAAATTGTTAATGCCGTCCTTACCCTCGCGGTAAGCAATTTCACCGTCTGAGTCAGTAACTGCACGCTTAATTTTTCTTACTATGTCCTCAGGCTTGTCAAGAAGCGCAATACAACCGTTGGGATTTGGATCACTCTTTGACATTTTAGCCGTCGGGTTCTGAAGACTCATTATCTTTGCACCGGCACCCTTATCAGGAATATATGGTTCAGGGATAGTAAATACATCGCCATAAAGATTATTAAATCTTGTGGCAATATCACGTGTTAATTCAAGGTGTTGTTTCTGGTCAACTCCAACAGGCACCAAATCAGTCTGATACAAAAGAATGTCCGAAGCCATAAGCACAGGATATGTAAAAAGCCCTGCATTTATGTTTTCAGGATGCTTTTGGGATTTGTCCTTAAACTGAGTCATTCTGTTAAGCTCACCCATCTGGGTAAAGCAGTTGAGTATCCACGCGAGCTCAGCGTGTGCGCTTACGTGGCTTTGAATAAACAGAATGTTCTTTTCAGCGTCAAGCCCGCAGGAGAGGTACTGTGCCAGAAGAGAAAGCGTGTTCTTGCGAAGCTTAGCCGCCTCCTGACGCACCGTGATTGCGTGCAAATCCACCACGCTGAAAATGCAGTTGTAATCGTCTTGCAGATTTACCCAGTGCTTCAGCGCACCGAGGTAGTTGCCAAGCGTTATAGAATCGCTCGAGGGCTGTATCCCCGAGAAGATAACTTTTTTATCATTAATCATCAAATCATTCCTTAATCTATATTAGAAAAACTACATTATATAATACCATAAAATACCGCTATATGTAAAGGCTTTTTTCAAAATTCATAAATACTACATTGTTTGTTTACATTTGCGTTGTAATATTAAATTGACAATTATAGGGAAAATATGTTATTATAATAAATGAACTATGAAAAGGTGGTTATAATTTTGGTTAGCAGTATTTCAGAAATTCTGGCACGTATTGTTGTGCTTTTTACGGCCATCACTGTGCACGAATATTCACACGGATATGTTGCATATAAACTTGGCGACCCCACTGCAAAATACAGTGGCAGGTTATCGCTCAATCCGATGAAGCATCTTGATATGTGGGGGGCACTTTGCATGGTGCTTTTCGGCTTCGGCTGGGCAAAGCCAGTTCCCATAAATCCGATGTATTTCAGGGACCGCAAGCGTGATACGGCTCTTGTTTCATTTGCAGGTCCGCTTTCAAATATTGTGCTTGCGTTTGTTTCGACAATAATTGCAGCGCTTTACTTTGTGTTTATTTATATTCCGCATCCTAACTTTTTAACAGATTTTATATATCAGCTTTTCATTCAGCTTGCCGTTATTAATATCGGTTTTGCGGTGTTTAACCTTATCCCTATCCCACCGCTTGACGGAAGTAAGATTCTAGCAATGTTTCTTTCAAATGAAAATCACGCAAAGCTTATGAGAATTGAGAACTTTGGTTTCCCGATACTTATGGTTTTATCGCTTACCGGCGTTTTGGGAAATTTACTCAGAATATTTATCAACCCCCTTTACAGTGCATGGGTTAATCTTTTCGAATGGCTTGTAAATATCTTAGTATAGGCGGAAGTTTATGAGTGAGCTGACTTTTAAAACCGGGGTGTTCGAGGGCCCGCTTGACCTTCTTTTGCACCTCATAAACAAAAATAAAGTGAATATTTACGATATTCCTATCTCTATAATAACCGAGCAGTATTTTGAGTATCTTTCTCTTATGCAAAAGCTGGATATGGAGCTGAGCGGCGATTTTATCGTGATGGCGTCAAAACTTTTGATGATAAAGTCAAAGATGCTTCTTCCAAAATATGACGAGGAAGAGGAGGATCCGAGGCTTGAACTTGCAGACAGGCTCGAGGAGTACAGGCGTTATAAGGAAGTCGCTCAGGATATGGATGAGCGTCAGCATAAAATGGAGAGCGTTTTCTTTAAGGGG
>JAZRPN010000029.1:0-2572 GCA_045649225.1 Clostridia bacterium
CGGTGGTGAGAGCGTGCATAATGTGCGTGATTTTTCAGCTTGCGAGGCTTTTATACCGAGAGGGTGATGCATTATCTTCCCTATTTGTATCGATAATTGTGATGAGCGCGTATAACCCCTATGTTATCTACAATGTGGGATTTATTTTGTCGGTGCTTTCCACAATGGGAATAATCGTATTCAGCAAAAGAGTGGGTGGTGTCTTAGGCAAATTTATGCCCAAGCGCCTTTGTGATATAATTACGATGTGCCTGTGTGCGCAAATCACGGTTATGCCGTATTTAATGTACTCCTTCCGGACTTTTACAAGCTACGGGCTTGTCGCAAACGCTTTGGTTTCGGTTTTTGCAGGCATACTTGTGGTGGCTGGGATAACGCTGCCCATTTTGTCGGGCGTGCCAATATTATCGTCGTTAACTGTGATGTGTATAACGGGTGCGTCCTACATTATCATAGCGGTATGCGAAACGGTTCAAAAACTGCCAAAATCAGTTATAGATGTGGAAAAGCCCGGCGTGTTTATGATTTCGGTATGGATTTTTATGCTGTGTGCAATCAAAATGTATCCGCACGGGAAAAAGAATTTACTTAAAATCGGGGCAGTTCTTTTTCTTGCATCGGCAGTCGGCTTTGCGGGAACGATTGCGGGAAGAAACAATGCAAATATTTATTTTATAAAAAATGACACCAGAAGCTGTTCGGCAATCTTTTGCGAAAAAGGGTCGGTGCTTATCGGGTGTTGCGATTACTATGACGCCCTTTCTATGGCTGAGGAGAAAGCAAATGGAACGTATGACTATTTGTGCGTGAATGAAAAAAGCAGTTCGGATGCCGAGATGCTCATACAATCGGGTGGAGTAAAAAACGTTATAGTATGCCGTGCAACAGGCGGGCAAGGCATTGAAAGAATAATTGAGCGTGCTGACCAAAACGACGTAGGAGTAATAAAGCTTGACCTTGACGAAGAGTACAATGTGTTTGAAAACACATACATAAGCTTTATGTCGTTTGACTCGGAATATGAGAACTGCGGGGCGGTAAGACTTGATTATGGTGGCGAAGTTTACATATCGCTTGAGGGTATGGAAACAAAGGACGCAAAAAGATTCTGCAGGGGCATTTCCTGCAGTGCAGTGCGGTTCCCAAAGCTTTTAGATGGAGCAATCGAGGAGCTTAAAGACGATATATACGGACAGATAATAGCAGACGAAAATAAAATTTTTCTAAAAGGTAAAGAATAACAGTGCAATTTTTGAAAATATGTGATATAATGAATTTGCAACCACAATTATTCACTAATACGAGGGGGCTTTTACAATGGATAAAATAGAGGGAAGAAATCCCGTGACAGAAGCGCTTAAAAGCAATCTGACGATAGAAAAAATATACGTAAAAAAGGGCGAAAAGCACGGAAGCATAATCCCAATCATCGCAATGGCGCGTGAAAAGAGAATTCCCGTTATAGAAACAGACGGGCGCAGCCTTGATGAAATGAGTGAGACGGGAGCGCATCAGGGTGTTGTGGCGATAGCTTCGGCGGCAGAATACAAAACGGTAGATGATATTTTAAGCGTTGCCGAGGAAAAGGGCGAGCCGCCGTTTATACTTATTCTTGACAGAATAGCAGACCCCCGAAACTTAGGCTCAATAATAAGAACGGCAAACTGTGCAGGTGTTCACGGTGTTATCATATCAAAACACGATTCCGTAGGTCTTACATCGGCTTGTGCCAAGGCATCGGCAGGGGCAGTTTTCCACACTCCTGTGGCAAGGGTTAACAATCTTGCAAAAACAATTGATGATTTAAAAAAGAAAAATATATGGGTAACAGGTGCAGATGCCTCGGGCGAGGCAGAGCTTTACCAGGCAGACCTTAAGGGCGCGGTTGCAATAGTAATCGGCTCCGAGGGTGAGGGCATAAGCAGGCTTGTTCTCGAAAAATGTGATTTTAAGGTAAAAATCCCGATGAAGGGAAATGTTAACTCGCTTAATGCGTCGGTTGCGGCATCGCTCTTTATATACGAGGCCGTAAGACAAAATTTAAAATAAAGGAGAAATGAAAAATGCGTGCAGTAGTAACAGTAGTTGGTAAGGACAAAACAGGTATAATTGCAAGAGTGAGCGGTCTTTTTTATGAGAAGGAAATAAACATCCTTGACATTTCGCAAAAGCTTATGCAAAACGTATTTACAATGATTTCGCTTGTTGATCTTGAAAAAAGTTCAGTGGACTTTGACACTCTTACAAAAGAGCTTGAAAAGGTTGGCGAGGAGCTTAACGTTTCTATCAACATACTTCCCGAAGATATGTTCAAAAACGTACATAAGGACTGAGGTGCAGTATGGATAAAAACGCAGGTGCAATCACCATGAAAATGCTTGAGCGCACAAAAAAGGCGCTCGAAAAAAATAATATCAGTGCATATATTGCAAAAGACAGCGAGTCCGCCTGCAGAATTGCACAGTCGCTTATGCATGAGGGCGCCACAGTATCGTGCGGCGGTTCAATGACGCTTGAAGAGTGCAAAATGATGGATATTCTTCGTAGCGGGGCATATAATTTTCTTGACAGG
>JAZRPN010000030.1:0-10044 GCA_045649225.1 Clostridia bacterium
GCTCAGCCTTTCAAGGCTACGCATTATACAAATTTCTTTCAGACAACGGAATAGATACGGAAATCATTGACTATCGCCCGGAATACTATAATTTCGGCAAAAATAAATTCAAGACCTTTGTTGGAAGAGCGCTGAATCTAAGGGCCTATTTTGCACGAGCAAGGAAGTTTGAATCCTTCATTTCCCGTTATGATAATCTCTCGGAAAAGCAGTTTTTAACAGTTGAACAACTCAGAGAACATTACTTAACCTCTGACAATGTTTTTGTTTCCGGCGGAGATCAGCTTTGGAACAATTATCACCCCTGCGGAAACGACCCTTCATATAAGCTTTCATTTACTTCTTCAAAGAAAAAACTCGCATACGGTACGAGCATGGGGCGCGACAACTTTACAGAAAAAGAACTCAGCACACTCGCCTCTCAGGTGAGCGATTTTTCTTCAATAATGCTCCGCGAGCAGTCCACCGTGGAAATGCTCAAAAAACACTCCACAGTTCCTATAGATCATGTAATTGACCCCGTTGGTCTTCTTGATATCTCTGAATTTCAAAAGATCGCAATAAATCCGAAAATTAAAGAACCGTATGCGGTTATGTACCTTGCAGATTCGAGCGAGCTCCTCGACGAGGCAATCAGAATTCTCCGCGAAAAGCTCGGGCTAAAAATCGTCCATATATGCGGATTCAAGAAGAAATGTTACTGCGACTATTTCGTTAAAGATGCAGGACCAGAAGAAATTCTCGGTTATATTCTCAATGCTGACTTTGTTCTTTCAGCATCTTTTCACGCAACTATGTTTTCTCTCCTCGCAAACAAACCTTTTGCATCTCTCCTGCCCTGTGAGAAAACAAACGCGAGAATTGTTGACATTCTCTCCTATGTTGGACTTCAAGATCGCGTTATCCATTCAAAGGATGAACTTCCAACGCTGCTTTCAAATCTTGATTTTACGGAATCAAATGAAAATTTAGCTTCATTGAGAAAAAGTTCTGCAGAGAAATTACTTCGCGCCATCTCTGAATTAATGTGAGGTATATGATGGATATATTATATTTGTCGAGCTGCTGCTCGGACGAAAAATTCGAACATCTCAGAAAAAGCGGCATGACTGTTAAGCTTCCCCAGGCACAGAAGTACAACAACCTTCTCATTCAAGGAATTGCAGAAAATATTGACGGCGAGGTTCATGCCCTTTGTGCAATCCCTGTAAACAGCGGCACTGCAAAAAAGAAGCTTTTTAAAAGAGAAGCCGAAAACTCAGGCAATATAAAATATATCTACGGCGGTTTTCTGAATTTTCTGTTTCTTCGCCAGATTACGCGAACAATCGGGGCCATTTTCGAAATCCGCAAGATCTATAAACAGAATAAAGACTGCATTATCATCGTCGATATTTTAAGCCAGTCACTTGACGCCGCCGCAAGAATCTGCGGAAAAAAATACGCCATCCCCGTCATTGGCATTGTTACGGATGTTCCCGGGCACACTTCAGGGGCAAGAGCAAAGACTTATTCCTATATCAGGCGAAAAATAGGAGAATTTGCCGCGAAGATTTCCCAAAAAAACATGGCGAAGCACGATGCTTTCCTTTTCCTCACAGAAGCAATGAATTCTGTTGTAAACAAAAGCAACCGCCCCTATATCGTTCTTGAGGGACACTCTGACGCAAAAATGAGCTCTGTCGAAAACTCTCTTTCAAACAAATCAACCCCCAAAGTCGCAATGTATGCCGGAGGAATCCACAAGGAATTCGGGATTGAAAGATTCGTCAATGCTTTTGTGTCCGGTAGCTTTGACGATTGGGAGCTTCATATTTACGGGGACGGCAACTATCAAAAGGACTTGACAGTTTTATCGGAAAAGGTTTCGAATGTAAAATATTTTGGTGTCCGTCCGAATTTGGAAATTGTTTCAGAACAGCTTAAAGCAACACTTCTTGTAAACCCTCGGCTTACGGATGCAGAATACGTCAAATACTCCTTCCCTTCAAAAACAATGGAGTGCATGGCATCCGGCACGCCTCTTCTCACTACAAAGCTTCCGGGTATGCCGAAGGAATATTACCCTTATGTTTATCTTTTTGATGACGAGACAGAAAAAGGAATGCTCGAAACATTAAAAGTTGTTCTTTCAAAGGACTCCGCAGAGCATCATGCGCTCGGTGAAAAAGCAAAAGATTTCGTTATGACCGAAAAAACAAATGTCGCGCAGGCAAAAAAGCTCATTGATTTCATAAAAACTTTAAGATAAACTACGGAGAGATATGGAAAATAAAACGATTGAACAACTCAATAAACTCTTGTGCACAGGTTGCGGACTCTGCTCTTCAAAATGCCCGAAGGGCTGTATATCTATGCCCGAAAATAAAGAGGGCTTCCGTTTTCCGGAAATAGACAAATCTGTTTGCATAAATTGCGGAATTTGCCTTAATATGTGCCCGGCAACAGCGGCATCGGACACACTTTATCGCAAATCCCCCCGGAGCTATTTTGCGGCGATTTCCGATGACAAGGAAACCCTTATCAAAAGCTCCTCCGGTGGAGTTTTCGCTGTGCTTGCAAAACACATCCTTACGCTCGGTGGATACGTTTGCGGTTGTGTTTATGACCGCAATATGGAGCCAACCCACATTATAACGAACAAAGATGAAGACATTGAAAAAATGTTTGGTTCAAAATACGTTCAGAGCCGCACAGAACATTGTTTTCCTGAAATACTGAAGCTTTTAAACTCAGCCAAAACAGTTATGTTCACAGGAACTGCATGCCAGATTTCGTCGCTTCTGCTTTTTCTTGGAAAGGACTTCACGAATTTACTCTGCGTTGAAATCCTTTGCCACGGTGTTCCGTCTCCCGGTTTCTTTAGGGTTTATAAAAATCACCTTGAGAAAAAACTTCGCGGAAAAGTTACAGATATCAGGTTTCGCGACAAGCTGCGAGACGGCTGGGGTTCCGAGCACCGCACCTGCATCATTTATGAAAAGAACGGGAAAGTTTGCGAGCACCGTCCCATTCTCCCTGCATATTTCAGCGCGTTCTTCTACGGACTTAACCTGCGCGAGTCGTGCTACAACTGTAAATTCGCAACAAGCGAGCGCGTTGCAGACCTTACAATCGGCGACTTCTGGGGTTCGTGGGCAAAATACGGCAAACGGTTTGATGAAGGAATCTCGGTTGTCGGTATTAACTCTGAAAAAGGTCAATCTCTTTGCCTGGAAATTTCCAAAGCTTTTGATTTTTATGACTTTCTCACAGAAGCCGAGGCTATCAAATCAAACGACAACTTCACGCACCCAATTCCGCGCCCCCACGAAAGGTCCTCTTTTTATAATGGCATTTTTAAAAAGGGGTATCGCGGAATGTGGAAGAAGGCATACCTGACAAGAACATACCGGAAGAAAACTCTTGCTTCGGTATACGGTGCACTTATACCTGCAAAAATGCGTTTTTTTATTCAAACAAAAAAATCCGCTCTCATGCGAGTCTTTGCGAAACATTAACAAAAGGAGGCAAAACAAATGAATCGCGATATTTCCGAAGAATCAAAAAGCAGAAAACTCACGTTCACCTCTTTTGCCATTCTTGTCTCCTTATTTTTTGCTGCAACTAATTTTCTGAATGTGTATTATTTCTTCTTGTTTTTTGCCTTTTGTACTTTCCTTTTTACTCCCGGCAGAAAACTGAAGTTTGATTTTTCCTTTTTTGCTCTATGTGTCTTTTCTCTTTCGCGAATGGTATTCGACCCTGCGAGTGACAGCTTATTCAATATGCTAATATGCTTTATCTTCCCGGCTTCCTATTTTATAGGATACTGTTTTTTGGGGAACAACGACCCTATTGATGAGCATACCCGATACACACACGGTATTATATACATTTTTGCCGCAGGGACCTTGTGCCATTTTCTCCTGAATATGCTTATAAACGCAGGCGCATCGGACTTAGGCCGAGATACTATTGACTTCTGGACCGGAAATATTATGAGCGCAACAGGTCAGGCAACACTCGCATGTTTCTCTATCGCCGTTGTTTCTGCCTTTTACTTTTCAAACTGTGGAAAGCGTAAAAAGTTAATCGCGATTTTGGTATCGGCGCTTATAGTTGCATACAACTTTATTCTTGCAGGAAGAACAATCTTCGCGCTTTCTCTTATAGTCCTCGCCTTTGCTTTCTTTTTCAGAGCGCGGGTATATAAGAAGAAAATCTTAAAATCACTGTTTATCATCCTTTTGGTTGTTCTCCTCCTGCTATTCGCTTACAGCCGTGACATCTTCGGAATCAGAACAGCCTTTGAGTCTTCAAACTTCTATAATCGCTTTAACGGCGAATACTCTCAGGAGCTTGGCGATGACCACCGTCTTGAATATAAGCTGTATTACATACAACACATGATAGACCATCCCCTCGGCGGTGGAAAAACAAAGGTTCAACTGGGCCACAGCGCCCATGACCTTTATCTTGACCTCTACGACGAAGCCGGAGTTTTCGCGTTTATCGGACTGGTTATATACATTCTGGCATCTCTTCGCAGGTGGTTTCGATTAGCAAAATGCAAGGAACTTTCCTTTGGAACGCGGCTTCTTGTCTCCTGTGTTTATCTCGCGGTAAACATACAGTTCTGGCTCGAGCCAATTACACGAGGCATGCCCTGGCTTCTTGCGTATTACTGCCTGACGGATGGCTTAGTTTCATCTCTTCTTCACAAAATTGAAAACGAGAAAAGCTTAGAAAGGAACAAAATATGAAAGTTGCTCAGATTAATATGACTCCCGTCGGCAGTACGGGCAAAATCATGCGCCAGATTGCTATTACGGCACGAGAAACCGGAATTGAAGCACATTCGTTTACTACCGAAATCTTTTCTGTCCACGAAAGAGCGCCGCGCCTTGATGAGGAAAACCTGCATTATTTCGGCTCATTTTTTGAAAACATGCTGCATAGTTATCTCGGAAAGCTTCTGGGTCTCACCGGATACTTTTCATATTTCGGAACTCTCGGACTTATCAGAGAACTCAAGAAGATATCACCCGACATCGTTCATCTTCATAATCTGCATAATTTTTGCATTAATCTGCCCTTGCTCTTCAGATATCTTAAGAAAAGTGATGTGAAGGTCATCTGGACACTTCACGATTGCTGGGCGTTCACAGGTCATTGTCCATATTTTGATATGTTTGGTTGCGACAGATGGAAAACAGGTTGCTTTAAGTGTGGTCAGCTTCGCGGTTACCCCAAAAGCTATCTCGATACGTCAAGGATGATGTATAAAGCCAAAAGAAAAATGTTCACCTCGCTTGAAAACCTCACCCTCGTCACTCCGTCGGAGTGGCTTGCAGGATTGGTTCGGGAATCCTTCCTTAAGGACTTCCCCGTAAAGGTTATAAACAACGGCATAGATTTATCCGTTTTTAAGCTCACAGAGAGCGGCTTCCGCAAAAAACACAATTTGGAGAACAAAAAGCTCGTTCTCGCAGTTTCCTTCGGATGGAGCAGGCGCAAAGGACTTGACGTTCTTCTTGAGCTTGCAAAGCGCCTTCCCGAGAATTACAGGCTCTGCCTTGTCGGAACGAACAAAGAGCTTGACAAAACTCTCCCCCATAACGTTATTTCTATACACAGAACAAACAATCAGGAGGAGCTTGCGGAAATTTATTCCGCCGCTGACGTTTTTGTAACTCCGACAAGAGAGGACAACTTTCCCACCGTCAACCTCGAAGCTCTCGCCTGCGGCACTCCGGTAATCACTTTCAGAACCGGAGGAAGCCCCGAGTGCATAGACTCTACCTGTGGAAGCGTTGTCGAGAAAGATGATATCGATGCTATGGAAAAAGAGATAATCAGAATTTGCGAAGAAACGCCCTTTGGCGAACGCGCCTGTCTTGAAAGAGCCCAACAGTTTAAAATGGAAAATAAGTTTAAGGAGTATATAGATCTTTATGAAAATTGTTCACATAACACCGAGTTCAACTTACACTAATTACTGGGGATACCAGGACAATCTTTTGCCCAAATATCAACGTAAACTTGGTCATGACGTGACAATCCTGACAACTACGCGTATGCGTGATGATACAGGAATTATTAACACTGAGCCCGACGACTATTTTTTGAATGATGGAATACGCGTTGTTCGCATTAAAAAGAAAATCTATCCTTATCACGTTCTTACAAATCTCAATGCCAGACTACCGGTCATTCAATATTTAAAAGAAATACGGCCTGATTTCATCTTCTTTCATGGACTTGTCAGCTCCACCATTTATGATGTCATAGAATATAAAAAGCATATCTGTCCGGAATGCATTGTTGTACAGGATAATCATTTAGATTATAATATTGGCAGAAACTGCGACAGTTTTAAAGAATGGCTTATCCGCTCTTTTTACCGTCATATAAACAAAAAATCAGCACCATATGTAGATAAAATATACGGGGTTACCCCTTGGCGAAAAACTTATGCTGAGGATTATTTTAATATCTCTCCCAAAAAGACAGATGTTCTCATAATGGGAGCAGATGATGAAAAAATTGACTTTCAAAACAGAGATTCTATTCGAAATGAAATCAGAAACAAATATGGAATTTCAGAAAACGACTTTCTTATAATCACCGGCGGGAAAATAAGTAAAAAGAAAAAGATACACCTGCTTATGCAAGCGTGCAATGGGCTCAACAACTTAAAACTTATTATTTTCGGAAGACCCGAAAACGATATAAAAGAAGAATTTGAACATCTCTTAGAAGAAAACAAGAATATAATATATATTGGTTGGCTTGATGCGGACAAGGTGTATGATTATTTTTTTGCCTCAGACCTTGTTTTTTTTCCGGGGCAACATTCGGTACTGTGGGAACAGGCATGCGCCGCCAAAGTTCCGTGTGTTTTTGAAAAATGGGAAGGTATGGATCATGTAAACAACGGCGGAAACAGCGATTTCATCTACCCTGTTACCCCAGAAACAATCAAACAAAAAATTAACGAATTAAAATTTACTCCGAAATACAAGGAGATGCAAAAGGTTGCGGCTTCATCTGCCACCGATATTTATCTGTATAGTTCAATCGCTGAAAAATCATTGGAACTTACAAATATTTAGTCACGCAAGCCCAAAGTTTATTTTTCAAGAAAGGTAATGGTAATTACTATGAAAATAGCTGTCGCAGGTACCGGATATGTCGGTCTATCGTTAGCAGTCCTTTTAGCTCAGCATAATGAAGTTGTTGCTGTCGATATCGTTCCCGAAAAAGTAAATCTTATTAACCAGCGAACCTCCCCCATACAGGACGAGTATATTGAAAAATTCCTTTCGGAAAAAGAACTGAATTTAGTTGCCACACTTGATGCAAAGGATGCCTACCGTGATGCTGATTTTGTTGTAATTGCTGCTCCAACAAATTATGACTCTGCAAAGAATTTTTTTGACACATCTGCCATTGAAGAGGTTCTCAGCCTTGTTATGCAACACAACCCTGATACTACCATAGTTATTAAAAGCACGATTCCTGTAGGGTATACTGAATCAGTTCGCGCTAAATTTAAAAACAACAACATCCTCTTCAGTCCTGAATTCCTGCGGGAAAGTAAAGCTCTGTATGACAATTTATATCCCAGCCGCATCATTATTGGAACAGATATGAATGACCCGGTAGCCTTTAAGGCCGCAAAAACTTTCGCATCCCTGCTTCAGCAAGGTGCTCTCAAGGAAAATATCAATACTCTTTTTATGGGCTTTACAGAAGCTGAAGCAGTAAAGCTTTTTGCAAATACTTATCTTGCACTACGCGTATCTTTTTTTAATGAATTGGATACCTATGCCGAAATGAAAGGACTAGATACTCAACAAATTATTAATGGAGTCTGCCTTGATCCGAGAATCGGGAGTCATTATAACAACCCATCATTTGGATATGGCGGATACTGTTTGCCCAAAGATACAAAACAACTTCTTGCAAACTATGCAAACGTCCCTCAGAATATGATGTCTGCAATTGTAGAATCAAACCGAACCAGAAAAGATTTTATTTCTGATCAGGTTCTGCGCCTTGCTGGATATTATGATTATTATAGCTCCGGTGAATTTTCTGCAACTAAAGAAAAACCTTGTGTTATCGGCGTATACAGACTCACTATGAAGTCCGGTTCAGATAATTTCCGTCAAAGCAGCATACAGGGTGTAATGAAGCGTATCAAAGCAAAAGGCGCAACGGTTATCATTTATGAACCAACCTTGGAAGATGGATCAACCTTCTTTGGAAGCAAAGTCGTAAATGATTTCGATATTTTTAAAGAAGCATCTCAGGCAATAATTGCAAACAGGTATGATTCTTCACTTGATGATGTAATTCATAAGGTATATACAAGGGACATTTTCAGACGAGATTAGTCTATGTATTTTCTTGTCCTTCAAGAACAGGCTTTGAATTGAGAGCATCGCTTATTGAATGTCTTTGCATCTTCACTTGACTCTAAACATCTTAAAATTATAAGGCAGGAAGGCTCAATGAAATTAAATTTCCTTAAACTTAAAGAAGTTAAAAATGCCGGCTGGCTGATTGGCGGTAAAATCGCACAAATGGTTTTATCCCTCTTTGTGGGAGTTCTTTCTGCAAGATACCTCGGCCCGTCAAACTACGGGCTTATAAGCTACGGCTCTGCTCTCGCGAGCTTCTTTATGTCCTTTTGTACTCTTGGCATAAACTCCATAATAGTTAAAGATTTTTTCGACCACCCTGACGAAAACGGAAAATCCCTCGGCTCTGCAATCTCGCTGCGCCTGCTCTCAAGCTTTTGCTCTGCCGTGCTCATTATCTGTATTTCTTTCGTCCTTGATTACGGCGAGTGGGAAACTGTTGCAGTCGTCGCTCTTTGCAGCATTTCGCTTCTTTTCCATTCCTTTGATACTATAAACTATTGGTTTCAGGCGCAATACAAGTCAAAAATAACTGCAATCGCAACATTTGTAGCCTATCTTGTAACTTCAGTATACAAAATCATTTTACTTGTTCTTAACAAAAGCGTATTCTGGTTTGCTTTTGCAACTTCCATAGATTATATAGCACTGTCTGTTTTCCTTTTTCTTGCCTACAAAAAACACAATGGTCCCGCCTTCTCTTTTTCTTGGGCAAGAGGAAAAGCTCTTCTTGGCAAAAGCTATCACTATATTCTCTCGGGAATGATGGTTGCCATCTACGGACATACTGACAAGCTTATGCTCAGGCAAATGCTTGATGATGCTGCCGTGGGTTACTATGCAACCGCAACTACCATATGCCATATGTGGACTTTTGTTCTCAGTGCTATAATCGACTCTATGTATCCGACGATCGTTAAGAGCTACAAAGACGGAAACAAGGAAGACTTCAAAAGAAACAATCGCATACTGTATTCCATCATCTTTTATATTTCACTTTTTGTCTCTCTCTTTTTCTGCATTTTCGGGAATCTTGTTATACGCATTCTCTACGGCCAGGAATTTCTCCCTGCGGTTACTCCGCTCAAGCTCGTGGCATTTTACACTGCCTTCTCCTATCTCGGGGTTGCGCGCAATTCGTGGATGGTTTGCAACAATAAACAAAAGTATATAAAATTTATGTATGTCCCTGCAGTAATCATAAATATAATCTTAAATTTCCTTCTTATTCCCTCATTTGGTGCTTCCGGCGCTGCAGTGGCATCTCTTATAACACAGATGTCTACAAGCATACTTATTCCCCTTTGCATAAAAGACACTCGCCCAAATGCAAAGCTTATGCTTGAGGCAATTATCCTCAAAGATGTTATTCAGTCACAACAAAAAGCTAACCGATAAAATCGGTTAGCTTTTTGTTGTGGTTTTATTTACTTCTCGTTCTTGTATATTTCTTTGAAGTACTTGTATGTGTCGACTCTGAGTTCGCCGCAAGCATCCTCGTCGCAGGCTACGATGCCGTTTTTGTGCATCTGGAGTGCGCTGATTGTCCATGCATGGTCAACACCGCCCTCAACGCAATGGCGAAGTGCGCGAGCCTTGTTATGGCCGCTTATGAGAAGGAGAACCTCCTTGG
>JAZRPN010000031.1:0-2662 GCA_045649225.1 Clostridia bacterium
CCTTACGTAATATGATACATATTATGCTTCTTGCAACATGGTTTAAGACGCTTATGCACCGTGTGGTAAAGCCGAATATACGAAAGCTTCTCGGTAGCGTTGCGATACTGATGCTGTTCTGGCTGTTCGTAAAAACCGTAAAATTTGAGTTCTGTATAAGCAATACAGAAACAATTGTCCGTTATCTTTGGTATGCATTCTACATTCCAATGATATTCATTCCCTTGCAGGGGCTTTTTATAATGAATTATATAGGAAAACCCGATAGTTACCGCACACCTAAAATCATGCAGGGGCTGTATATTGTTGCCTCTATTCTCGTTTTTGGTGTTTTTACAAATGATATACATAATTTGGTGTTTGCTTTCCCCGAAGGTATTGATAAATTTGATTCGGTTTACACTTATGGTCCTCTTTATTACATTATAATGACATGGTTTTGCTTGTTTGGATTGATATTTGTTGTCACTTTACTGAAAAAGAGTCGTATCCCCGTAAGCAAAAAAGTACAGCTTTTACCCCTTGCCGTTATGATAGGCGCAATTATATTCTGGACGCTTTATTGCCTACGTATCATAAAATGCGACCTCACGGTTGTGGACTGCATTATTATCGCACTGCTTCTTGAGAGCGCAATACAAATCGGACTGATTCCATCAAACGAGTATTATAGTGAGATTTTTCAGAAAACTACTGTTCCGATGATAATTGTGGACGACTTTTACGCTCCGCATTATACCTCGGATGGTGCCAAGTTTGTAACCGAAGCAATAATGCGTGAAACGGAAAAGGGAGAACTTAACCGGGGAAACTTTATTCTTCGTTCTGCACCAATCAGTGCCGGTCGTGTTGTGTGGGAAGATGATGTAACACAACTTAATGAGCTAAAGGATGAGCTCGAGGAGATAAAAGAACAGTTGGATGGCGAAAATGTTCTTCTTAAGGCAGAAGTGGACCTGAAAGAACAGCGGGCAAAGGTTGAAGAAAAGCACCGTCTTTATGACCGTATTGCCAGCGAAGTGGCATCACAGTTGACGAAAATTGCATTGCTTATTGAAACAGCAAGAAGTGATTCTGAAAAAATACGTGTATCCCTTTCAAAAATCAATGTTATAGGTTCTTATATCAAAAGACGAGGAAATCTCAGATTGCTTGGTGAGGATAACGAATATATATCAGCTAAAGAACTGGAATATTCAATGCGTGAATCGCTTGATAACCTAAAGCTTTACGAGGTTTATACATCGTTAAATTCTCAGTGCGAGGGAAATGTAAGCCTCGATAATACTATCAGCGTATATGATTTTTATGAAAAAGTAACTGAAAAGCTTTTGGAAACTATATCTGCAATGCTTGTTCATCTGTCCTGCAGGGATGGTGTTATAAAAATGCGTATGCAGATAGGTTGTACAGAAGAAATATCCGAAGATATTTTAAGCGAAATTTCCTTAAACTGCGGTGAGTTTTCCTGCAGTGTTCAGGACGAGGATATTATCATTGATGTTAATGTGCCGGACGGAGGTGATGCCGTATGATAAGCTATTGTAGCATTCCCTCTATATGTAAAGTATTTATAATGGCGTATATTTTTGCTCTTTTATGCGGTATTGTGCTTTCAATGAGTCCTGTTTTTAGTGCAAGAAAGCACAGAGGAAAAATAGCATGGGTATTTTGTGTTTTCGTAAGCAGCGCAATGCTTCTTATATATGCAGCAGATGTAAAAACAGCAAAACAAAATCTTTCAGTCAACTCTTTTGTCAGATGGTTTTGTGATTTGCCTGTTGTTTTCCCGCTTATACTTATTACACTTATGACTGTGTATGTTTTATATGTTATATTAAAGGAAAAGCACAAAAGACACAATATTGTTACGAGGTCGTCGGTAAAAGAAGGTATAGACAAGCTTGACTCGGGGTTATGCTTCGCTTATGAAAGCGGCAGAGTTATTCTTGCAAATTATATTATGAACGAGCTTTGTCATAGTATTTTAGGCAGAGACCTTCAGAATGCAAATGTATTCTGGGATGCATTAAGCTCGTGCAAAGTAAAAGAGGATGTTGTTTGCCTGCAGGCAGGTGAAAACCCGTCTTTCAGACTGCCTGACGGAAGAGTCTGGAGTTTTGCTCACAGTGTTATAGATAACATAATTCAGGTGTCGGCTGCAGATACTACATACCTGCAAAGGCTAACCGATGAACTTAAGGAGAAAAACAAGGAACTAAAGGCAATAAACGCAAGACTTGTAGCATACGGCGAAGAGGTGGATGAACTGACACGTTCGAAAGAACGCCTTGAAACAAAAATAAACATTCACAGAAGTCTTGGTCAGGCACTCCTTGTTACAAGGCATTACCTCATAGATTCCACACGAGATGAAAAAGTGCCTTTTGATATTTGGGAAAAGAATATTGCTATGCTTAGTATGGAAATTGAACAGCCGTCAGAGGAACCTTTTGAGATGTTCATTAAAGCTGCAAAAACGGCAGGTGTTGATATTGAAATAAACGGACAACATCCAAGACGAGAGGAAACAAACAATCTGTTTGCACTTGCGGCGGCGGAATCCTTAGTCAATGCAGTTCGTCACGCAGATGCAAATGCTATGTATATAACCTTTACCGAAGAACACGATATGGATATGGTATCTTTTACAAACAATGGA
>JAZRPN010000032.1:0-2206 GCA_045649225.1 Clostridia bacterium
GCGATAGATACAATTATGAATCAGAAAAACACCGGCGTAATTTGTATTTACGTTGCAATCGGTCAGAAAAACACAGCAGTAGTTCAGCTTGCTAACGAGCTTACAAAGACAGGTGCGATGGAGTATACAATCATCGTTTCGGCATCTGCTTCGGAGACGGCTCCGCTTCAGTACGTTGCACCCTACTCAGGCTGTGCAATGGCAGAATATTTCAGGGAACAGGGAAAGGATGTTCTTATAATTTATGACGACCTTTCAAAGCACGCAGTTGCATACCGTGCACTTTCCCTTCTTATAAGACGCCCTCCGGGAAGAGAGGCGTACCCCGGCGACGTATTCTATCTCCATTCAAGACTTCTTGAGAGAGCAGCTTGCGTTGCACCCGAATACGGCGGAGGATCAATTACGGCTCTTCCGATTATTGAGACACAGGCAGGCGACGTTTCGGCGTATATCCCAACTAACGTTATTTCCATAACTGACGGTCAGATTTTCCTCGAAACAGAGCTTTTCCACGCAGGTGTTATGCCGGCTATCAACCCCGGTATTTCAGTAAGCCGTGTAGGTGGCTCGGCTCAGCTTAAAGCGATGAAAAAGGTTTCGGGCGAGCTTAAGCTTCTTTACGCGCAGTATCGTGAACTTCAGTCGTTTGCACAGTTCGGCAGCGATCTTGACGAAGATACAAAGATGCGTCTCGCTCTTGGCGAAAGAATTGTTGAGGTTCTTAAGCAAAAGAGAAATGCACCCGTGCGTGTTGGTTGTCAGGTGGCTATAGTATATGCCGTTATAAACGGATATCTTAACGATGTTGCGGTAAATAAGGTTTCAGACTACGAGCAAAGGCTCTTTGCGCTTCTTGAAACAAATTACGAGGATCTTCTCAAGAGGTTTGAATCAAACTACTGTGAGGATGAAGATATCGCTCAGCTCAAAAAAGCTCTTCAGGATATGAAGGAGTGATTTTATGGGCGTAGATATTAAAAGCTTAAAAAATCGCATCAGAAGCGTTGATTCGACGCTTCATCTTACAAAGGCGATGGGGCTTGTGGCATCTGCAAAAATACGCGGTGCAACATCTGTTATGAATAAAGGCCGTGAGTATTCGTCTGCTATTGACAGTGTGGTAAAAGCACTTTCATCAGCAAAATCTGCCCAGAAAAGCGAGTATATGAAAAGCGGCGAGGAAGGCAAAATATGCCTTGTTGTAATCGCGGGGGACAGAGGTCTTGCAGGCGGTTATAACTCAAATATATTTAAGCTTGCCGGAGGCATGGACAGTGCCGACATAATCCCCATCGGCAAAAGAAGCTGCGAGAAATACGCAAAGCCCATTGTAAAAACGGAAGGGTATTCGTACGAACAGGCAATTGAGCTTGCGAAGGAAATTTGCAGTGATTTCAAAGACGGAAAGTACGAAAAGGTGGGCGTTGTTTACACCCGCTATGTGTCAATGATGACGCAAACACCCGAAATTTTCTGGATATTGCCACTTGAAAAGGCTGAGGAAAAGTCAAAAGCGGATATAATTTATGAGCCGGATGAAAGGACAATTCTCGAGGCAGTTATAGAAGAGTACGTTGCCGGCAAGATAGTGGCACTCGCAAGGGAGAGCTTCACCTGCGAGGTAGTTGCAAGAAGATTTGCGATGGACAATGCAGGCAAAAATGCAGGCGAGATGATTGACAGTCTTACACTTGAGTACAACCGTGCAAGACAAGGTGCAATCACACAGGAAATTACCGAAATCGTCGCAGGTAGCGGCTTATAAAGGAGGCATACCAAAAATGTCTGATATAGTAAAAGGCACAGTTTCGCAGGTAATGGGACCTGTAGTGGATGTGTGCTTTGAAAAGGGCAATCTTCCGTCTATCCATAACGCTCTTACTATGCAAATAGGGCAAAAAACTTTAACAGTAGAGGTTGCTCAGCATATAGGTGACAATGTTGTACGCTGTATCGCAATGTCATCAACAGACGGGCTTAAAAGAGGCACACTTGTAACAGATACAGGCAGTGCCATAAGTGTGCCCGTTGGCAGAAAGACACTTGGCAGAATTTTTAATGTACTTGGAGATACAGTAGATAATATTCCGTTTACCGATGATGTAGAGCGCCACAGTATCCATCGCTTCGCACCAAGTTACAGCGAACTTTCCACATCTACCGAGATTCTTGAAACCGGTATAAAGGTTATCGACCTTATCTG
>JAZRPN010000033.1:0-8190 GCA_045649225.1 Clostridia bacterium
GGTCCTCTTTAGAACCTATAACGCTTTTTACAAGGGTAATTTTAAGCTTTGCCATTTTTTACTCCCCCTTACAGTTCTTCTACTGCCTTACCTCTCAAACGAGCAACCTCCTCGGCACTCTTAAGAGATGCAAGACCCTGAATAGTAGCTCTAACTACGTTTCTAGGATTGTTTGAACGAAGGCACTTTGTTCTGATATCCTTGATACCGCAAAGTTCTACAACGGCACGTACTGCACCGCCGGCGATAACGCCAGTACCTTCTTTAGCCGGCATAAGAAGAACTCTTCCTGCGCCAAACTCACCAATCATTTCATAGGGAATTGTCGAACCTGCTAAAGGAACAGAAACCATGTTCTTCTTTGCGTCTTCGATACCCTTTCTGATAGCATCCGGAACTTCGGCTGCCTTACCCATACCGCAACCAACTCTGCCGTTTTCGTCACCTACAACAACAAGTGCACTAAAACGCATAGTACGACCGCCTTTTACAGTCTTAGCTACTCGGCTGATATGAACAACCTTTTCCTTTATATCAAGTGTTGATGCGTCAATACGCTCTGACATAATCTCCCTCCTTCTCTTAGAACTTCAGGCCACCCTCACGGGCACCATCTGCAAGCTCTGCAACTCTGCCGTGATAGATATAACCGCTACGGTCGAATACAACCTCGCTGATACCTTTCTCAACAGCCTTCTGAGCTACTAATTTACCAACTTCTTTTGCTGCTTCCTTGTTGCCGCCGTAAGTTTCTTTAAGTTCGAGACTTGAAGCGGATACTAAGGTTACACCGTTTTCATCATCGATGATCTGAGCATAAATATTTTTAAGGCTTCTGAACACGTTAAGACGCGGACGCGCAGCTGTACCACTGATGTGGTTACGGATACGGCTGTGTCTTTTAAGTCTTGCCTTATTACTGTTAGTTTTGCTAACCATATCGCTTTATCTCCTCTCTTACTTAGCTTTACCAGCTTTACCTTCCTTACGGATGATATGCTCGCCAACATATTTGATACCTTTGCCCTTATACGGCTCCGGCGGACGTTTCTCTCTGATTTCGGCTGCAAACTGACCTACAACCTGCTTATCTGTGCCAGAAACGATAATTTTGTTAGCATCGGGAACTTCAACTGTAACGCCCTCGGGTGCGTCCATTTCAACGCTGTGAGAATAACCAAGGTTCATAACAAGCTTTTTGCCCTGCATACTAGCTCTGTAACCAACGCCGTTGATTTCGAGCTCTTTTTTGAAGCCTTCTGTTACACCAACAATCATGTTGTTGAGAAGAGTTCTTGTAAGGCCGTGAAGAGCCTTATGTTTTTTGATTTCGCTAGGACGAACAACTTCGATTTCGTTGTTTTCCTGCTTTATAATCATATCACCATGGAGCTGCTTTTTAAGCTCACCCTTGGGACCTTTAACTGTAGCAAAGTTTTCTGCTGTAATATCTACAGTTACACCCGCGGGAACGGTGATAGGCATTCTACCTATTCTAGACATTTTTTCACCACCTAAATTCTAAAAATAATTACCAAACGAATGCAAGTACTTCGCCGCCGATTCTCTCAGCTCTTGCTTTCTTGTCTGTCATAATACCCTTTGAAGTGGATACGATGGCAATACCAAGGCCTTTAAGTACTCTGGGAAGATCTTCGCAGCTGGCATAAACTCTTAAGCCCGGCTTTGAAACTCTCTTAAGTCCTGTAATAACCTTTTCTTTATTAGCGGCGTACTTAAGGGTGATGTGAATCATACCCTGCTTTCCGTCTTCTATAATCTCGTAACTTTTAATGTATCCTTCCTCAAGAAGAATTTCGGCAATTGCCTTCTTCATATTGGAAACCGGAACATCAACTGTTTCATGCTTTGCTGAGTTTGCGTTACGGATTCTTGTAAGCATATCAGCAATAGGATCTGTGATTTGCATGAGTAAACCTCCTTTTCCAAAGCTTTTTAATTACCAGCTAGCCTTCTTAATTCCGGGGATTTCTCCCTTGTATGCAAGCTCTCTGAAGCAGATACGGCAGATACCGTACTTTCTCAAATAACCGTGAGGTCTTCCGCAGATTTTGCATCTATTATAGGCTCTTGTGCTAAACTTAGGTGTTTTCTGCTGTTTTAAAACCATTGCTTTTTTAGCCATTTTTCATACCTCCCCTTAGCTTCTGGTAAAGGGCGCACCCATAAGTTTTAAGAGTTCGCGGCCCTCTTCATCAGATTTTGCAGTAGTAACAAATATAATGTCCATACCTCTGATTTTATCGATTTTATCATACTCGATTTCAGGGAATATGAGCTGTTCTTTGATGCCGAGAGAGTAGTTACCTCTTCCATCAAATGAATTGGGATTGATACCCCTGAAGTCTCTAACGCGGGGAAGTGCTACGTTAAAGAGTCTGTCTATAAACTCATACATCTTTTCGCCACGGAGTGTAACCTTGACGCCGATGTTCATGCCTTGTCTAAGCTTGAAGTTAGCGATTGACTTCTTAGCCTTTGTGATAACGGGCTTCTGACCTGTGATGATTGTAAGGTCATTCATAGCTGCGTCGATAACCTTTGCGTTATCCTTTGCTTCACCAAGACCAACGTTAATTACAATCTTATCCAACTTAGGAATCTGCATCGTGCTTTTGTAGTTGAATGTCTTAAAAAGCGCGGGTGCAACCTCTTGTGTGTAAAGAGTTTTCATTGTAGACAATGCACTTACCTCCTTTCAATTAATCCATGTTTTCGTTGCATTTCTTGCAGGTGCGAACCTTAGTTCCGTCAGCAAGAATTGTGTAAGCTATTCTTGTAGGCTCGCCACACTTTGAGCAGATGTGCATTACCTTGCTGATTGCCATAGCAGCTTCCTGCTTGATAATACCGCCTGCTTCGCCCTGTCTGCGAGGCTTTCTGTGCTTTGTAGCCATGTTGATACCCTCAACGATTACTTTACCGTTTTCGTGGTCAACGCTAAGCACTTTACCTTTTTTACCCTTATCGTTACCTGAGATAACGATAACCTGGTCATTCTTTTTAATATGATTGTTCTTCATTATGCGCACCTCCCATTAGAGTACTTCCGGTGCGAGTGAAAGAATCTTCATGTAATCAAAGTCTCTCAACTCTCTTGCAACCGGTCCAAAAATACGAGTTCCTCTTGGGTTTTTATCTTCCTTAATGATAACAGCGGCATTTTCATCAAACTTGATATATGTTCCGTCAGCTCTTCTTGTACCTTTTTTGCTACGTACAATAACAGCCTTTACAACATCACCCTTTTTAACCATACCGCCGGGAGCTGCCTTTTTAACTGAAGCAACTACCACATCGCCAATATTGGCATATCTTCTGAGGGAGCCACCCAACACTCTGATGCACATAAGCTCTTTTGCACCTGTGTTGTCGGCAACCTTAAGCAGAGTTTGCTGTTGTATCACGTTTTATCACTCCTTCTTGTTTTAGAGAAGATTATTTTGCCTTCTCTATGATTTCTGCCAATCTCCATCTTTTATCGCGGCTCAAAGGACGTGTTTCCATAACTTTAACACGATCACCGATACCACATGTGTTTTCCTCATCGTGAGCTTTAATCTTAACTGTTTGTTTAACAACCTTGCCATAGAGAGGATGTTTAACATTGTTTTCAATTGCAACAACGATGGTCTTGTCCATTTTGTCGCTTACAACTCTGCCGATTCTTACCTTACGATAATTTCTTTCAGCCATTTAAATTTCCTCCTTCCTATGATTACGCTTCACCGTTGATTTCTCTCTCACGAATAACTGTCATAACCTTAGCGATATCCTTTTTAACAAGGTTTATCTTCATGGGGTTTTCGAGGTTATTTGTAGCAAGAGAAAATCTAAGTGTGAAGAGTTCCTTCTTGAGCTCTGTAATCTTGAGCTGCAATTCTTCGGTAGTTAAATCACGAATTTCGTTTATTTTCATTCGTTGTCACCCTCCGTTTCCTGTGCTTCACGTGCAATTACTTTGCACTTAACGGGAAGCTTGTGCATTGCAAGACGGAGAGCTTCCTGAGCTGCAGCTTCACTAACGCCGCCGATCTCAAACATTACTCTGCCGGGCTTAACAACTGCTACCCAGTATTCAGGAGAACCCTTACCACTACCCATTCGGGTTTCAGCGGGTTTCTCGGTTATGGGCTTGTCAGGGAATATTTTAATCCAAACCTGACCGCCACGCTTGATATAACGTGTCATAGCGATACGGGCTGCTTCAATCTGGTTGCTTGTGATCCAAGCGGGCTCGAGTGAAACCAAACCGAAATCACCGTAACTTACTGTGTTACCGCGAAGTGCCTTACCTGTAAGTCTGCCGCGGAACTGTTTTCTATGCTTAACTCTTTTAGGCATTAACATTATTTTCTGCCCCCTTCCTGAGTTTTGGGTCTTCTACTCTCAGAAAGAACTTCACCCTTGTAAATCCATACCTTACAGCCAATCTTACCGTATGTTGTATCAGCTTCGGCAAAGCCGTAGTCGATATCAGCACGGAGTGTCTGAAGCGGGATTGTACCTTCGTGATACTGTTCTGTTCTTGCAATTTCTGCACCGCCAAGACGGCCGCTGCAGCTTGCCTTGATACCCTTAGCACCCATCTTCATGCTGCGGCTCATAGCACCCTTCATAGCTCTTCTGAAAGAAATACGTCTTTCGAGCTGAGCTGCGATGTTTTCAGCCACAAGCTGAGCGCTCATATCAGCCTGCTTGATTTCAACGATATTGATAAATACCTGCTTATCTGTAAGAGCTGATACTTCTTTTTTAAGCTTTTCTATATCTTCACCCTTCTTACCGATGATGATACCCGGCTTAGCGGTGTGAATAGAAATCTTGATTGTGTTTGCTTTCTTCTCAATTTCAAGCTTAGCAACGCCTGCGCTGTAGAGCTTTTTCTTGAGATATTTTCTGATCTTATAGTCTTCTACAAGACTGTCTCCAAACATATGGTCCTCGGCGTACCATCTGGAGTCCCAATCCTTGATAACACCGACTCTAAGACCATGCGGATTAACTTTCTGACCCATGTTTACGCCTCCTTACTCTTTTTCTTTTACAACGATTGTAATGTGACTTGTTCTCTTATAAATACGGAACGCTCTACCCTGAGCTCTCGGTCTGATTCTCTTAAGAATAGGACCTGCATTTGCATAAACTGCTGCAACATAGAGTTTATCGTGTTCCATACCGAAATTATTTTCAGCGTTTGCAACCGCACTGTCAAGGAGCTTAATAAGAAGTTCGCTTGCAGCCTTGGGTGTATTCATAAGAATACCTCTTGCAACATCAACGTTTTTATTTCTTATAAGGTCGTTTACAATGTTGACTTTTCTAGGCGAAATACGTGCATAACGCAGTATAGCCTTGGCTTCTGTTCTAGCCTCCATTTGTTATGTCCTCCTTATTTATTTACTTTTTGCACCAGCGTGTCCCTTGTATGTTCTTGTTGGAGCAAACTCTCCAAGCTTATGACCAACCATATCTTCTGTTACATATACCGGAACGTGTTTTCTTCCGTCATGAACTGCGATTGTATGGCCAACAAATTCGGGGAATATAGTGGAGCTGCGGGACCAAGTCTTCAAAACTCTTTTTTCGCCCGCTTCATTCATTGCAATAACTCTTGCTAAAAGCTTGGGTGCCACAAAGGGTCCCTTTTTAATACTTCTGCTCATACTCTCATTCCTTTCTCATTACTTCTGGTTACGACGCTTTACAATAAACTTTGTAGAAGCTTTCTTGTTCTTACGTGTCTTGTAACCGAGAGCAGGCTTACCCCAAGGAGTAACAGGAGAAGGCATACCAACGGGTGATTTACCTTCACCACCGCCGTGCGGATGGTCATTCGGGTTCATTACAACACCACGGACTGTGGGTCTCCAACCCATATGACGCTTACGGCCTGCTTTACCGATAGAGATATTTTCATGATCAACGTTACCAACCTGACCGATTGTTGCGATACAGTTAACACTGATCATTCTAACTTCGCCTGAAGGAAGACGAACCTGAGCATACTTGCCTTCTTTAGCCATAAGCTGTGCAAAGTTACCTGCTGATCTTACAAGCTGAGCACCCTTGCCAGGCATAAGCTCAATGTTGTGAATAATTGTACCTACGGGGATGTTTGCGATGGGAAGTGCATTACCGGGACGGATGTCTGCAGTAGCGCTGCACTCAAGCACGTCGCCAACCTTAACATCAACGGGAGCGATAATGTATCTCTTTTCGCTATCCTCGTACTGAAGAAGAGCAATGTTTGCGCTTCTGTTCGGATCGTACTCAATCGCGATTACTGTAGCCTTCATATCACGCTTATCACGCTTGAAGTCGATAATTCTGTATTTTCTCTTTACGCCGCCGCCACGATGACGAACAGTGATTCTGCCGTAAGAGTTTCTGCCGGCATTTGACTTAAGAGGTGCCAAAAGCGAACGCTCAGGGCTCTTCTTTGTGATTTCCTCAAAAGTGGAAACAGTCATCTGTCTGCGAGCGGGTGAAGTAGGTTTATACTTCTTTATTGCCATTTGTTTTCACTCCTTTACATCAATCCATCGAAGAACTCGATTGTTTTACTGCTTTCGGTAAGCTTAACAACAGCCTTTTTCCAATCAGGTCTTTTGCCGCTGTTTGCGCCCATTCTCTTAACCTTACCGAGAACACGCATTGTTGTAACCTTTTCAACTTTTACGCCGAAAATTTCTTCAACTGCGTTTTTGATTTCAATTTTGTTGGCATCCTTAGCAACCTCGAAGGTATACTTTTTGTCAGCCATCTGGTCCATTGAGTTTTCTGTTATAATAGGCTTCTTAATGATTTCATAAGACATCATTATGCATACACCTCCTCAAGTTTTGCGATTGCATCCTGAGAAACGATAAATTTCTCATGATTAAGAACGTCGTATACATTGAGCATTCCAACATATGAAGCCTTTACGCCTTCAATGTTTCTTGCAGAAAGGTATACGTTCTTTTCCATGTTATTTGTAACGATAAGAGCCTTGCCCTCAACCTCCATAGCCTTGAGCATATCTGCCACTGCCTTTGTTTTGATTGAGTCCATAGCAATCTTGTCGATTACCATAACGCTGCCATCCTCAGCTTTTGCACTGAGAGCGCTTACCATAGCAAGCTTTTTAACCTTTTTATTAAGTGAGTAAGAGTAATCTCTGGGCTTCGGGCCAAGAGCTACGCCACCCTTAATCCACTGCGGAGCACGTGTGCTGCCCTGTCTTGCGTGGCCAGTACCTTTCTGTCTGAAAGGCTTCTTTCCGCCGCCGGCAACTTCTGTACGAGTTTTGGTACTCTGTGTACCCTGTCTCTGATTAGCAAGGTAGTTAACAACGCTGTCGTGAAGAACAGTCTTATTAACTTCTGCACCGAAGATTGCTGAGCTAAGTTCAACATCGCCGATTTTTGCACCCTGCATGTTATATAATACTGCTGTAGGCATTTATAGCATCTCCTTTCCGTATAGCTTACGCCTTTACTGTATTTTTAATAGTTACGATACCGCCCTTAGGTCCGGGAACGGCACCCTTAACGAGTATAAGGTTTCTGTCTGTATCAACCTTAACAACGTTGAGGTTCTGAACAGTTACCTTTACATTACCCATATGGCCGGGAAGCTTTTTACCTTTGAAAACACGAGACGGTGATGAGCAAGCACCCATTGAACCTGCATGGCGGTGAACAGGGCCTGTACCGTGAGTCTCTTTAAGTCTGTGAAGACCGAAACGCTTGATAGCACCTGCGTAACCTTTACCCTTGCTGATACCTGTTACGTCTACATTCTCGCCCTCTGCAAAAACGTCAGCCTTTACTTCGTCGCCGGTGTTAAGTGTTATCTCGTCAAGTCTGAATTCTTTGAGAACCTTCTTAATAGATACACCGTACTTTGCGAAATGGCCCTTGAGGGGTTTTGTTACGTGTTTTTCCTTTACTTCGCCAAAGCCGAGCTGAACAGCCTCGTAACCGTCTGTTTCAACTGTCTTTCTCTGGACTACTGTGCAAGGACCGGCTTCGATTACTGTTACCGGAACTACCTTGCCTTCGGCATTAAAAATCTGAGTCATACCGATTTTCTTACCGATGATTGCCTTCTGCATAATTTGTTCCTCCTTATTTGGTTATTGGTTGGCATTGCCAACATGTACCTACAAGTAAGCGGTTGATT
>JAZRPN010000034.1:0-5572 GCA_045649225.1 Clostridia bacterium
CATCTGCACTTTGCCACGCACGTGAGCATCAATAGACTCTTTTATCACCGAAAAGCCAATGATATCGTAATCACCAATCTTAAGTTTCTTTTTGATTTCTGCACGGATATCGTCTTTTGTGTAGTCGATAGGGAGCAGAAGGTTTGATATCTTTATCATAAAACACAACTTTTACCTGCGATTGCACCCGTTGCCCACGCCCAGTGCAGATTATATCCGCCGCAGTCGCCTATACAGTCAAGTGCTTCGCCGGTAACATAAATTCCTTTATATTTTTTAGATTCGAGTGTGGCGGGGTTAAATTCTGAAAGCGATGCCCCACCACATGTTGCCTGAGCATTTTCCCAACCAAGAGTTGATACAACTGTAAAGGTAAGCGCTTTCATCATCTTTGCAATTTTTTCAATATCGCTAGCGCTTAAGCTGCAGACATCAGTTTTCAGGGAAAGATCCAGTCGGGAAGTAATATACGAGCAGATTGCCTTGTGAAGTGTGCCTACAAAAAACTGTTCAAGCTTTCTGCCGGCAAAAAGCTTTGTCCTGTTTTTAAGAAGATTACAAAGCTCGTCCTCCGTCATTTCGGGGAAAAGGTCTACACTGATTTTTGTTCCCTTTTTACACAGGCGCGAAAGCTGCATTACAGCGATGCCCGAAAGGCCGTAGTCAGTAAACTGAAGCTCACCTTTTTCTGTGCGCAAAAGCTTTCCGTCGGTGTAGGCAGAAATGCTGCAATTTGCACGCACTCCCTTAAGGGAGACTGTGTTTTCAGAAACCTTTAAAGGCACAAGCCCACAGTAGACAGGAGCAATCTTAAAACCTATTTCATCAAGCATACGATATACACTGCCGTCAGTACCGAAGGACGGGCCTGCACTTCCGCCTGAGGAGATTATAACCTTGTTAAAAACCTTACCCATTACATTGTATCCGTCTTTGACGGGCTTGATTTCTTTTATTCTGGCATTTGTCTTAATTTCAACGCCAAGTCTTTCAAGCTCGAGCCTGAGTGCGTCTACAACATCGTTTGCTCTTTTTGAATACGGGTAAATACGCCCGTTTTCTTCGCATAAAATAAGTCCAAGGCTTTCGAGAAACTGCCTTTCCTCTTTTTGCGGAAAGGCAGTAAGTATTTCGTGAACACACTCCGGGGAAGATGTGTAATAATTTTCGTCAGATATGCTTGCATTTGAAAGATTGCAACGCCCGTTACCCGTTGCCAGAATTTTTTTCAAAATCCTATCGTTACGCTCAAATATCGTAACGTGGGCGTTGGGGTTTGTTCTTTTTGCATAAATGGCAGCTGCTGTGCCTGACGCACCGCCGCCGATAATTGCTATTTTCAAAGTATATCACTCTCGCTTTTGAAGTTGCGTGTCATGAGCTCTTTAACGGCTTCTTTTGGAGATTTTCCCTCAAAAAGAACCTGATATGCCGCCTCTGTTATGGGCATATCCACATTATACTTTTTAGAAAGGCGGTATGCCGCAAGTGTTGCACAGACACCCTCAACCGTCATATGAACTTCCTTAAGTGCCTCGTCAAGAGATTTACCCTGTCCAATCAGGATACCCGCACGGCGATTTCTCGAGTGCATAGAGGTGCAGGTTACGATTAAATCACCTACGCCGCTAAGACCTGCAAATGTGGAGGCGTTTGCCCCAAGGGACTTGCCGAGACGTGTAATCTCGTGAAGACCACGTGTCATAAGTGCCGCTTTGGTGTTATCGCCAAAGCCAAGGCCATCTGTTATACCTGCACAAAGTGCAATGATGTTTTTAAGTGCACCGCCTATTTCAACACCGATTATATCGGGGTTTGTATAAACACGGAAGGTTTCATTCATAAAAATTTTCTGCAGGCGAAGCGCAGTATCCATATTTTTGCAGGCAACAACATTGGTTGTCGGGATACCGCGTGCAACCTCTTCTGCGTGAGAGGGACCGCTGAGTACTGCAATTTGTGAGCCTTTAGCTTCTTCCTCAAAAACCTCGCTTATACGCTGAAGGTTTTCTTCATCAAAGCCCTTTGATATGTTAACGATTGTTTTGCCGTTTGCGTATTTGCCGATTCCTTTTGCCGTCTGACGCACTGCCATCGACGGAACTGCCGACACGATTATCTCTCCAAAATCAACAGCAGTTTTCATATCGCTTGTAAAGGTAATATCGGCATCTTCAAACTTAACATTTGGAAGAAATTCCTTATTTTCACGGTCTTTTTCAAGGCATTTGCTTTCTTCTTCCTTATATGACCAAAGGCACACGCTGTGCCCGTTGCGGCAAAGGAGCAACGTGATAGCAGTTCCCCAACCGCCGCTTCCGATAACTGAAATTTTCATAAATTACCTCCGCACTGTTATCCTCTATAACCAAGACGCCTCTCTTTTCCGCTGAGAAGCCTGATTATGTTTCTTTTATGACGAATAATGCAAAGAAGGCCTATTATAAGGCAAAAATAGGAAAAGATAGATGCATTGTATATAAAAAATGAGCTGACTATTGCCCCAAAGGATGCAAGTATTGATGAAAGAGACACATAGCGTGATACCAAAACTGTGATAATGAAAACGAAAAGTGAAATGAGGGCAACTTCCCAATGTAAAATGAGAAGTACCGCAAAAGAAGTTGAAACGCCCTTTCCACCTCTGAAATTGTAGAAGAGGGGATAGTTGTGCCCTATAATTGCGCCGAGCGCAGCAGCACATTCCATAAGCTCGTCTGCGTTAAACGCAAAGCGAACAAGCAAAACGGCAATGATGCCCTTTGAAATATCAAGTAAAAATACTAAAAGTGCGGGAAGCTTTCCGTATGTACGCAGTACGTTTGTAGCACCTGCGTTGCGGCTTCCGTGACGACGGATGTCGTCTTTGCGAAGCTTTGAATAAATTATTGCAAAATTAAGGGAACCGATGATATATCCCAACAACATAATCAGGGATATGATAAATAAGCTAAGCATCTTGTTTGCTCCTTTCACGGACTATAAATTTAAGCGGAGTTGCCTTAAGTGCGAATGCATCACGTATACAGTTTTCTATATAGCGTATATAACTGAAGTGTGCAAGTTCCTGGTCGTTTACAAATATGACAAATGTGGGAGGCTTTGTGCTTACCTGCGTCATATAGTAAAGCTTAAGGCGTTTGCCCTTATCGCTCGGCGGCTGAACACGCATTGTAGCCTCTGCCAGACAGTCGTTTAACACGCCCGTCTGAAGCCTCATCGAGTTTTGATTTGTAACATACTCTACAAGCTCAAATATCTTATCAAGGCGCTGACCTGTTTTTGCCGAGATAAATACGATGGGTGCATATGTCATAAAGCTTAATTTATCGTGAATCTCACGAGTGAACTCGTTTACGCTGTTATTGTCCTTTTCGACAAGGTCCCATTTGTTAACGCATATTATCGATGCCTTGCCCTCGTCGTGAGCATAGCCTGCAATTTTTGCATCCTGCTCGCTGATGCCCTCTGTTGCATCAATCATTATAAGGCACACATCGCAGCGTTCTACTGCGCTGTAGGAACGGATTACACTGTAGCGTTCAAGAGTTTCCGTAACCTTTGCTTTGCGGCGTATACCTGCAGTGTCGATAAGAGTGTATTTTTCATCTCCACGCTCGTAGAGTGTATCGATAGAATCTCTTGTTGTGCCTGCAATGTTTGAAACAATCACACGGTTTTCGCCTAAAAGCTTGTTTACAAGAGAGCTTTTGCCTGCATTGGGTTTACCGACAATTGCGATTTTTACGGTGTCGTCTTCTTCCTGCTCTTCTTCAGCGGGGAAATACTTAACACATTCGTCGAGTACCTCGCCAACGCCCATTTTGTGAAGTGAAGAAATGGGGTAGGGGTCGCCAATGCCTAAGTTATAGAATTCGTAAAAGTCAAGCGGAGGCTCACCGGGTGTGTCAACCTTGTTAACAACCAAAACAATCGGCTTGCCCGACTTTTGAAGCATTGTACAAACCTCCTGGTCGGCAGCGGTGAGACCGTCCCTGATATCCGTCATAAAAATTATAACGTGAGCCATATCGATTGCAAGCTCTGCCTGAAGACGCATCTGTTCAAGTATTATATCCTTGGAATAAGGCTCAATACCACCGGTATCAATCATTGTAAAGGCTTTTCCGCACCATTCGCCATCGGCAAATATACGATCCCTTGTAACGCCGGGGGTATCTTCTACAATAGAGATACGTTTTCCCGCTATTTTATTAAAAAGTGTTGATTTGCCGACGTTAGGTCTGCCGACAATTGCAATAATTGGTTTTGCCATAATTTTATCCCTTTCTATGGGTTATATATTAAGAACTGCGTGAAGCAAATCTTCGCCGCCATGCCCACAAGTGTGAATGTTGATTTTAAGCTTTTCTGAAAGCTCTTTAACAGTTATATCATCAAGAAAAACATCGGTCTCACTTCTTAACATTTCGTCAGTTATGATAAGGTAATCGCCAAGCTCTTTTCCTTTTAGCTGCTCAATAATATCACAGCCGCACAAAAGACCTACAACGGTTACTCTTTCGCCGAAAAAGTTATTTACTATTTTATGGACATTTACATTTATTTGCGGATAAACAGCATTTATTTTTTTTACTGCATCGCAAATTGTATCGAAAGCCGCTTCACCCGTTACGACAGAAACGCTGTGAGGCTTTACTTTTACTGGCTCTTCCTTAAGTGCCGCATCAAGCTCTTCGTGAAGCGATGCAATAAGTCCTACGCCGTTTTCAAGCTGAACATATCCGTCATAGCTCTCAGGCGAGGGGATAGGCATTTTCGCCTTAAGGTAAAATTCGTCAGCGGCATAAACAAAGTTTACGCCCGTTTCTTTCCTGAATTTATCCTGCCAGAAATGAATGTGGGCGAGCACATCCTTTGCAATTTCTTCATCCACGGGTGTCAGGCTACAAAGTCCCTCGCGGTGCTTTGTAAGACCGACGGGAACGACCGACACACTTTTTACATGCGGATAGAGTGCATATAAATCAAAAATAGATTTTTGCAGTTGTGCACCATCGTTAAGAGTGGGGCACAGAACTATCTGGCAGTTCATTTCTATATTACTCGCGGCAAATTTTTTCATTCTTGCCATCAGGTTTTTTGCGTTGGGATTTTTAAGCATCTGCACCCTTAAGTCAGGGTCGGTTGCCTGAACGGAAATATTTATAGGGCTTATTCTTAGCCTTATAAGGCGGTCGATTTCATCCTCGTCAAGATTGGTAAGAGTTACGTAGTTTCCCTGAAAGAACGAAAGGCGTGTGTCGTCATCCTTAAAATAAAGGCTTTCTCTCATGCCTTTTGGGAGCTGGTCAATAAAGCAGAACACGCACTTGTTTTTGCAGTGCTGAGCCTTATCCATAAGTGAGCTTTCAAACTCAACTCCAAGCTCCTCGTAGGCATCTTTTTCAATCTCAACCGTTTCCGTTGTACCTTGCTTTGTTTTAACGGTCAAGGTTATAAATTCATCATTTATAAGGTAGCGGTAGTCGAGAACATCTTTTATTTTAGTGTCGTTGATTTTGATTATCTCATCTCCCGCTTCAAGGCCGATTTCTTCAGCTATGCTATC
>JAZRPN010000035.1:0-10078 GCA_045649225.1 Clostridia bacterium
AGTTCCCGACGCTTTTGTCGGAGGTGCTTGAGCACAAGGAAAAGATTTTTGACCTTTCGGGCAGCGGCAGAATTTTTGAGGATTTGCCCGTTTTGCACGAGGGTGGGGCAAAGGCGTTTGTTTCCGTTATGTATGGGTGCAACAACTTCTGTTCGTACTGCATTGTTCCTTATGTAAGGGGCCGCGAGAGAAGCAGAAGTGTTGAGGATATATTAAATGAAGTAAAAGCCCTTTCCAAAGAGGGCGTTAAGGAGATTATGCTCCTCGGGCAAAATGTAAACTCCTACGGAAAAGACCGTGGCGAGAGCGAGGCTTTTTCGGAGCTTCTTAAAAAGGTGAGCGAGGTAGAGGGCATTGAGCGTGTTCGCTTTATGTCAAATCACCCCAAGGATATAACGGAAAATCTTCTTAAAACGATGGCAAGGCTTCCTAATGTGCCTCATTCGCTTCATCTTCCGCTTCAGTCGGGAAGTGATAAGGTGCTTTCTGATATGAACAGGCACTACACCAAAGCGAAGTTTTTGGAAATTGTGTCGCTTGCACGCAAGCTGATGCCCGATATTGCATTTACCACGGATATAATCGTGGGATTTCCCACTGAAACCGAAGAAGATTTTGAAGAAACGCTCGATGTTTTGAAAAAAGCACGATTTGACAGCATCTTCTCGTTTATATACTCAAAAAGGCAGGGAACCAAAGCGGCAGAGATGGAGCCTGTGTTTAATGAAGAAGATGTGGACCGTAGGTTTAAGCATCTTTTAGATGTTCAAAATGATATAAGCCTCGGCGAGAACAAACGCCACTTAGGTAAAATCGAAGAGGTTTTGGTAGAGGGCGTAAGTAAAACCGACCCCGATATGCTGACGGGCCGTAATTACGCCAACAAGGTTGTAAACTTCAAGGGCGATGCGTCGCTTAAGGACAAGTTTGTAAAGGTAAAGATAACAAAAGCTCAGACCTGGGTATTACAGGGCGAGCTGGTAAAATAAAAGGAGATAGATAAAATGGCAAGTATTTTTGAAAAAGCACGTGAGCTCGGTGTAGCAATAATTGAGAGTGAAGAGTATAAAGAGCTTAAAAAAGCAGAGCTCGAACAGGAAAACGACAAGGAAGCGCTTGAACTTCTTAAAAAATACAGTGAGCTTCGTCAGACCCTCGCAAAGGAAATTCAGGGAGCAGACGTTAGTGAAGAAAGAATGGCTCAGATCCGTGAAGAGCTTGAAGAGGCTTACTCAGCTCTTACAACAAATGACCATATCACTGCATATATAAATGCGCAGAAGACTTTTCAGGCAATTATCGACCAGATGAATAACATCATCTCATACCATATTACAGGCAAGCTTTCTACAGGCTGCAGCGGTGATTGCAGCAGTTGCTCAAGCTGCCACTAATCTAAGCCGATGGGAGCTAAGCCCCATAAGGTTTAAAAGTATAAATTTTGCGTAATACTACAGAAAATTCTGTGGATATACGACTGTATTATCCTTGAATTTTCTTTGCCTTCCATCAAAATTTATAGATTTTAAACTCTTCGACCTTAAATGCAGGAAAATTTTATATAATTTGAATGCAGAGGACGAAGTTAGGCTGTCGCCTTACGAGGACGACAAATTCAAAGTATAAAAACTTAACAAATTTAAGGCTTATGGGGCTTGGCTCCCATCGGCTGAAGATAAGGAGGAGTAAAAATGGCAGAGCTTACTCCTATGATGAAGCAATACGTTTCGATAAAAAAGCAATGTCCCGATACTATCCTTATGTATCGTCTCGGCGATTTTTACGAAATGTTTTTTGAGGACGCAATCCTCGCATCAAAAGAACTTGAAATAACGCTTACTGGCCGTGATTGCGGGCAGGAGGAGCGTGCGCCGATGTGCGGAGTGCCTTTTCATGCGGCAGACTCGTACATCTCAAAGCTTGTTTCCAAGGGGCACAGAGTTGCTATCTGCGAGCAGGTGGAGGATCCAAAGCTTACAAAAGGCATCGTAAAGCGTGAGATTATCCGTGTGGTTACACCGGGTACTATCTTGGACGACTCTCTTTTAAGCTCACGCACAACCAATTATATGGCGTCAATCTACCGCGAGGGCGATACTTCGGGCATTACCTTTGCCGATGTTTCCACGGGCGAGATTTTGGGAACAACTCTTTTTGACGACCCCAATTGCGAAAAGCTTATCGGTGAGCTTTCACGATTTTCGCCGGTTGAAATTGCACTTGGCGGCGCAGCTATAGGTAACAAAAAAATTGACAGATTCATAAACGGGCAAACATCTGCCCTTGTGTTTACATACGATGCAGGCGAAATCGAAAAAACGGCAGGCGATGTGCTTAAGGCTCAGCTTAAAAACAGTTACGATATAACTGAAAAAGCTCTTAAAATATCAACTGCGGCACTTATTGACTATCTTATCGAAACGCAAAAAGCACCACTTGTACATCTTAGCGAGATAAATATTTACACTTCGCAGGAATTTGTGGATATCAACGCCGCAAGCCAGCGAAATCTCGAGCTTGTGGAAACCATGCGTGATAAAGAAAAACGTGGCAGTCTTTTCTGGGTGCTTGACCACACAAAAACTGCAATGGGTGCACGTATGCTCAAGCAGTGGATACTTCGTCCGCTGATAAATGCGGCAGCAATAAACAACCGCCTTTGCGCTGTGGAGGAAATCCACGCAGACCTTTCGTGGAGAGAAGAGCTTTCAGAGGCGCTCTCAGGCGTTTATGATATTGAAAGGCTTATGAGCCGTGTTTCTCTCGGAACGGCAAACGCACGCGATTTGTCGGCGATGCGAGTTTCGTTTTCAAAGCTTCCGTATCTTTCGAAGCTACTGAACAGAGCAAGGAGCACTATGCTTCAAAATCAGGCGGCATCGCTTGACACGCTTGACGATTTGTACGACCTTCTTTGCCGTGCAATAGTTGACGAGCCTCCGCTTTCGTTAAGAGACGGCGGACTGATTAAAGAGGGCTTTAACGAGGAGATTGACTCCTTAAGGCTTGCCGCAACTGACGGAAAAAGCTATATCGCAGGGCTTGAGGCACGTGAGCGTGAAAAAACGGGAATTAAAAACCTTAAGGTTAAATATAACAAGGTTTTCGGCTACTATATTGAGGTATCGGCTTCAAATCTTTCAAAGGTGCCCGAAGACTATATCCGCAAGCAGACCATAACAAATGGCGAAAGATACATCACGGCAGAGCTTAAGGAAATTGAGAGCACCGTTGTAGGTGCATCGGAAAAGCTTGTTGCACTCGAATATGCCGAGTTTGTAAATGTACGCAACAGAATATGCGAGCAAATCGAACGCATCAGCAAAACTGCGCACGCTATCGCAACGACGGATGCACTTTATTCGCTTGCAACTGCGGCGGTTAAGAATAACTACACAAAGCCCACCGTAAATCTTTCGGACAAGCTTTGTATTGTGGATGGTCGCCATCCCGTTGTGGAAAAGGTTTTATCTGACAGTCTTTTCGTGCCCAACGATGCACAGCTTGACTGCGGGGAAAACCGCATTGCCGTAATCACGGGGCCGAATATGGCAGGTAAGTCCACATATATGCGTCAAACGGCAATCATCGCACTTATGGCGCAGGTTGGCTCTTTCGTTCCTGCAAAAAGCTGTGAATGCGGAATTGTAGACAAGATATTTACAAGAATAGGGGCATCTGACGACCTTGCATCAGGCCAGAGCACATTTATGCTTGAGATGAACGAGGTAAGCCATATTCTTAAAAATGCAACAAAGAAAAGCCTTTGCATTCTTGACGAGATAGGTCGTGGAACAAGTACATTTGACGGTCTTTCAATCGCATGGGCGGTCATTGAATATATTGCAAACAAAGTGGGTGCAAAAACGCTTTTTGCAACGCACTACCACGAGCTTACTGCTCTCGAAAACACAATTGCGGGCGTAAAGAATTACAACACCGCATGCAAAAAACGTGGGGATGATATTACCTTCCTTCGCAAAATTGTGCGTGGCGGTACGGATGACAGCTTCGGTATCGAGGTTGCAAAGCTTGCAGGTGTTCCCGAGACCGTTATAAAGAGGGCAAAGGAAGTTTTAAAATCTGTTGAGAGTGAGGCTCCTTCTGAGGTCGGCAAAAACATTGCCGAAAGAAACGAGCAGGAGGATACGCAAATCGCCTTTTCAATGGTTGAAAACAGTGCTCTTTCTGAAGCACTCAAGCAAATTGACGTAACAACACTTACGCCGATTGAGGCACTTAATAAACTATACGAACTTCAAAAGCTTATCTAAAGGAGGTGCAGGAATGTGGGGAAAATAAATGTACTCGACAAGCTTACCGCTGAGAAAATTGCGGCAGGCGAGGTTGTGGAGCGTCCGTCAAGCGTTATAAAGGAGCTTGTGGAAAATTCTATAGATGCAGGTGCAACAAGCATAACCGTTGAGATAAAAAACGGCGGTGTTACATATATGCGTGTTACAGATAACGGCAGCGGTATGGATCAGACAGACGCGCAAACTGCATTCCTCAGGCACGCCACAAGCAAAATAAAAACAGATAAGGATCTTGAAAAAATCCAGACTCTCGGCTTCAGGGGCGAGGCTCTTTGCTCAATTGCCGCTGTAAGCAGAACTGAGCTTTTTACAAAAAGAGCGCAGGGTGAGGGCACGCACGTTGTATATGAGGGCGGCGAACAGATTGTGTGCGAAAACGCAGGCTGCCCCGATGGCACAACGATGATTGTAAAAAATCTTTTTTACAACACTCCCGCACGTATGAAGTTTTTAAAGTCTGACAAAACGGAAGGCTCCTACATTATGGACGTTTGCCAGAAGCAAGCCCTGAGCCATCCCGACGTCTCGGTAAGGTTTATCCGTGATGGGAAAGAGGTGCTTTTCTCCCCGGGGGACAGCACTCTCAAAAACGCAGTGCACGCCGTTTTCGGCAAGGACATTTCCTCAAATGTTTGCGAGGTTAATTACGAGAAAAACGGAGTGCGTGTATCGGGACTTACGGGTAAAAACAACCTTGCCAGACCAAACAGACTTATGCAGGTTTTCTTTGTAAACAACCGTTTTGTTATGAATAAAACGCTCTACAACGCAATAAGCGAGGCATACAAAAACGAGCTTATGATCGGGCGCCATCCCGTGGCGGTTTTAAATGTTGAGCTCGATGCGGGAAATGTAGATGTAAATGTGCATCCCGGCAAAACCGAGGTTAAGTTTGCAAGCGAGCAAAACGTTTATGAAGCGGTATACTGGGGCGTAAAAAATGCTATCAGTAAGGTGGCATCACCGAGAGAGGTTTTTGACGCACCGCAAAAAAGTGCATACAAAATGCCTTTTGAGCTTAAAGCGCAGGAGCAAATACGCTTTGAGCCGGTGCAAAAGGAGCGTGCAAGCTCGTCGTTTAAGCCATACGCACCCAAGCAGGATATAAAACCCGCACCGAAAACAGAAAACGAAATAAAAGAAGAGCTTGCGCCTTTCGAAAGCAAGCTTCCTGTTAAAAAAGTAGAGGGGATAGATTCCTACAAGGAGCTTTCAAAGACGTTTCTTCCCGAAGAAACTGCACAGGCACCTCAAAACCCCATACAAACGGCAGATTTCACTATAGTGGGTCAGCTTTTTTCCACATACATCCTTGTTGAAGAGGGCGATGACTTTATCCTTGTCGACCAGCACGCCGCACACGAGCGCATCAAGTATGAGGAGATAAAAGCAAGAGGAAACAAGGCAGACGCACAGATGCTTCTTATGCCGCTGAGCGTAAACCTTACTCCTGCAGAAAACGAAATTGCGACTCAAAGCAAGGACTTTCTTGAGGGGATAGGCTTTGAATTTGAAGATTTTGGCGGAGGAAGCGTGATACTACGTTCACTTCCTGCCGACTGCCCTTATGAAGACGGGGGAGAGCTTTTTGTAGAGCTTATTTCCGTGCTTTCAGGCGACGGCAGCGGAGAAGTTACCCGTGTGCGTGATAAAGCTGTTTACACGGTTGCGTGCAAGGCGGCAATAAAGGCAAATCATTCGCTTTCGGAAAAGGAGCTTACCGAGCTTTATACAAGGCTTCTTTCACTTGACGGAATATCAACCTGCCCTCACGGCAGACCGTTTAGCATAAAACTTACAAAATATCAAATAGAAAAAATGTTCGGAAGGATAGTATGAGTACTCAAAAACCAAAAATTCCGATTGTGGCGGTAGTCGGTGCAACGGCGTCGGGTAAGACTGCGCTTGGCATTGAGCTTGCAAAAAAACTTGGCGGCGAGATTGTATCGTGCGATTCAATGCAGATTTACCGCGGGCTTGATATCGCCACGGCAAAACCTACAAAGGAAGAGATGCAGGGGATAAAGCACCATCTTATAGATATTATAGACCCTGCGGAAAATTTCAGCGTCGGGCAATTTTGCGAAATGGCACACGCCGCTATCGAAGATATCCACGCACGTGGAAAAACGCCCATTCTTGTTGGCGGAACGGGGCTTTATGTTGACAACACCGTTATGAAAACGACATTTAGCGCCCCTGCCCGTGATGAAAAGCTTTCCGGCGAGCTTTTGGAGTTTTCCGTGGCTCACGGAAATGACGCACTTTACGAAATCCTTTTAAAAGAAGATGAGGGTGCCGCAAAGAAGCTTCATCCCAACGATGTAAAGCGTGTTATCCGTGCTATTGAAACGGTGCGCACAACGGGTAAAACACGTGCGCAGATAGATAGCGAAAGCAGAAACAAAGAGGAATTTTACGATTGCCTCTGGCTTGCTATCGATATGGAAAGGAGCGCCCTTTACGAGCGTATAAACAAGCGTGTTGATATAATGCTTGATATGGGGCTTCTGGAGGAAACACGAGATAAAGTGTATCCTATAAAAAACACAAAGGCAACTGCACTTCAGGCAATAGGCTACCGTGAGATGCTTTTGCATCTTGACGGGCTTTGCACCTATGAAGAGGCGGTAGAGCTTTTAAAACGAAACACTCGCCGATACGCAAAGCGTCAGCTAACGTGGTTTTCGGCGAATAAAAACATTCACTGGCTTGCGAAAGAGAATGCCCTGGAGCAAGCCCTATGCTTAAAAGAAAGGAAGAATTGACATGAGAACACAAATCAGCTTACAAGACGTATTTTTAAACCAGGTGAGAAAAGACAAAACGTATATTACAATCTTTCTCGTTAGCGGTTTTCAGATAAGAGGGCTTGTTACAGGCTTTGACAACTATACAGTCGTTATGGACTGTGAGGGTAAGCAAGAGCTTGTGTACAAGCATGCAATTTCGACAATTATACCCTCGCACCCCGTAAACTTTGTTGCGGCAGAAAGCGAGAATCAGGAATAATACTTCAATGGTTAAGGAAGGTAATGAAGCGTGAACAAAAAAATAAAGATAATTTTACTTGTGGCTGTCATTACCGCACTGATAAGCACAATCAGCTATTGCAGTGCCCCGTATGACACCGAAACGGCGCAATTAAAAGAAATGAGCAAGACCGTTATCGGCAGCGGCTATATTCTCAGAAAAGAAACCGTTGTAAAAAACGATGTTACAGGTGTTTTTGAGCCGCTTGTAAAAGATGGCGAGCGTGTTTCCAAAGGGAGCACAGTCGGCACAATCATAAGCGGTAACCTTGACACTGAGCTTGCCACGCGGCTTGAAGAGGTAACCGCCCGTATTGAAGAAATCAAGCAGTCAGTAAGCTTTGCAGACATATACTCATCAGACGAGCTTCGCGTGTACTCGGTTTTAAAAGAAATGGCACAGGGAATTCGAAATAACGCCGGCTCGCAAAATTATGCTTCAGCAGAGGAATATGTTTTGCAGCTTAATTCAATCATCGGGAAAAGCGGCGAAGGTGACGCAACCGCCAGGGACAAGCTTTTGGTTTCGCTGGAGGATGAAAAGTACTCACTCGAGCAGCAGCTTGGCGGAATCCGTACGTATGCAGCATCGCCTGCGGCAGGAGTGTTTTATACCTCGCTTGACGGCCTTGAGGATCTCGGAGATAACGAGGCAGATGTCGCAAAGCTTTCGTGCACGGATATTGACGGATTTTCCGAAAGCTTAAGTTCATACGAAAATGATGGCAAGGCAGTTGCAAAAATCTGCGATACATATGCGTGGTACATTGCCGCAAACATCTCAAAACAAGATGCCGAGGGGATTGAGGTAGGTAACGCTATACAGATTTCAATTGATGAACAACCTTTTGTAAAGGCAAGCGTTATCGCACTCAATGATGATGGTAACGGCAGAGTGGCAATCATAATCAAAAGCACTGTGGATGTCAAGAGTATAACGGAAAAACGCACAGTAGAATTTGAGATAACAAAAGAGCAGTACAGCGGTATTTATGTTCCGTCGGCGGCAATTCGTGTTGTTGACGACGTAACGGGTGTTTATATCATAAACCAAAACGGCACCGTAAACTTCCGCGCTGTAAATATAATCGCAAATCTGGACGACTATTATATAGTACAAAACAAATATACCCCGCCTGCCGAGTGCAAATATCAGGCACTGAAGGTCTACGATAATATACTGGTAAATCCGGAATCGGTGCGCGGAGTTGACTGAAAGGAATAAAGGCTATGTCAGTGGCACAAAATCTTGCCGATATTAAAAAAAGAATAGACGATGCCTGCAGGGCGTGCCATCGAGATCCTGAAGATATTGTGCTCGTTGCCGTCAGTAAAACCGTCGATGTTGATAAAATAAACGAGGCAAAAAACGAGGGGCAGTATATCTTCGGAGAAAATCGCCCGCAGGAGCTTTGCTCAAAGTATCCGCTCATTGAGGGAGCGGTGTGGCATCTTATCGGGCATCTTCAGACAAACAAGGTCAAAACGGTTGTCGGAAAGGCAAAGCTTATTCACTCGGTAGACAGTCTGCGTCTGGCAGAGACTATTGACAACGAGGCGAAAAAACAAGGGATTGTCCAGGATATTTTGCTGGAGTTAAATATTTCTGGCGAGGAAAGCAAATATGGTTTGACAACAGAAGAAATTCCTAATATAATTAAATGTGTAAATAGCATGGAAAATGTCGCTTTTAAGGGCTTTATGACAATGGCGCCCAAAAACGCAAACGAGGACGAGCTTCACCAGATATTTGGCGAGGCACACCGCATTTTTGAAAGCTACAAAGATAGCGGTGCACAAATCCTTTCGATGGGTATGTCGGGCGACTTTGAAGCGGCTATCAAAGAGGGCGCAACTCATATAAGAGTGGGCAGCTCAATTTTTAAAAGATAAATGGAGGTAAGGAAAATGTCAGTATTCAAAAAAATTGGCGAATTGGTTTTCGGTCCTGAGGACGAAGAAGAAGTAGGCTTTTCATCAAACATTTCAGAATCACCGCTTGATTTTGAGGAGCCCGCTCCGCAGATAATGTCAAAAAAATCAAAGGTTGTTAATATTGCGGCTACAACACAGATGAAGGTTGTTGTTGTTCAGATTGAAGAGTTTGAAGAGGCTCGCGAAATCGCTGACCATCTTCGCTCTAAAAAACCCGTTGTAATCAACCTTGAAAATCTTGAAAAGGAAACTGCACGCAGAGTTCTTGACTTCGTAAGCGGAAGCGTTTACGGCTTAAGCGGCTCTATTCAGAAGGTTGCAGGCGGTATTTTCCTTATCGCGCCTTATAATGTTGACATAATGGCAGATGTGCGTGATGAGCTTAAAAACACAGGAATTTTTCCGTGGGAATAAAAGAAGAAAAAAAGCGGTTTTTATACTCGCTTGACCAGGAATCTCAGCTTTTGTTTGCGCACATTTACGACCTTAGTGTGCAGGCGGATAAGTACGGCGGCGCACTCTATGGAGACTTTATTTCCGAAACGAACGCCGATGTTCTGCAAGACCGAAAGCACCTGCTTCCCGCAGAGCCTGTCCTTTTTGGTGGGTTTGATGGGGCGGAGCGCAGGATGGTTGGCTTTGTGCCCGACTACTTAGAGGCAGATTTCCCCATCAGTGTTCTTAAAATCACCTCGCGCAAAAATTCAAATCTTACGCACCGTGATTTTCTCGGGAGCTTAATGGGCCTTGGTATAAAAAGGGAAAAATGCGGCGATATTATACTGAATGATAATA
>JAZRPN010000036.1:0-4119 GCA_045649225.1 Clostridia bacterium
TGCACACAAGGTGTGCGGTCGACAAGCAGGCAGGATGCGTCAGCATCCGTGTCCCTTCAAGCACGCAAAAAGAGATGTAAACCAAAGTTTACATCTCTTTTTGTTTATCTTCTTTCCACTACGTTATCCATACTCTTTACGATGCAGTTTTCGGGGAAAACTCCACGCAAGGAATTGAGCGGATAAACTGATGTGTTCTTTCCTATAACGGTGCCGGGGTTAAGCACACAGCCGCAACCCACATCAGCATTGTCGCCTAAGATTCCGCCGATTTTGCGAAGCCCCGTCTCATAGTTCTCGTCGCCACGGATTACAACATTTTTTCCGTCAGCCTTGAGGTTTGAGCAAATTGCCCCTGCACCCATATGTGCGTGATTGCCCAAAATGGAATCTCCCACGTAGTTATAGTGCGGTGTTTGCGCCTTGTCGAGAAGAATACAGTTTTTATATTCGCTTGAGTTACCGAGCACGCATCCTGCGCCCGTGATTATATTTCCGCGGATATATGCCCCCGGTCTTATCTCGGTGTTTGCACCTATTATCGCAGGACCGATAATGGTTGCTGTCGGTGATATGCTTACGTTTTCGCCTACATAAACATCCTTGGCAATCTCTACAAAGCCTTCAAGACCGCCGGCAATAAGTTCCTTTATATATTCCTTTATTTTGGGAAGCATCTCCCACGGATATTCACACTCTGCAAAGAGCTTTTCGAGGTACACGGGAACGTTTTCAAACAGGTCTTTTGTTTTAACAAGCTTATTCAACACCGTGTCCCTCCTCCAGAATTTTTTCTGCAACTCTATCTGTATATTCACGGCATTTTTCTTCGCTTTCACACTCAACCATAACACGGATAACAGGCTCTGTTCCGCTCTTGCGAAGAAGCACTCTGCCCTTTCCGCCAATGAGCTTTTCAACCTCCGCAAGCTCTGCCATAACCTTTTCGTCTGCAAAGACAGTGTCTTTATCTTTTACCCTTACATTTCTGAGATACTGCGGGTAAAGCTTTACGCCCTTAGCGAGATTTGCAAGCGATGTTTTTCTGTCGCACACTTCTTCTGCTATCATAATTGCGGTGAGCAAGCCATCGCCCGTTGTAGCATATTTCTTAAGAATAATATGGCCCGACTGTTCGCCTCCGAGGCAGTAGTCATTTTCCTGCATACACTCGTAAACAAAACGGTCTCCAACCTGTGTTTGTTCGCATTTAATACCTATCTTATTAAGGCTGTCGATAAGTCCGCTGTTTGACATAACCGTTGCAACAATTGTATTGTTGTTGAGAATTTCTCTTTCTTTAAGTCTTTGACCCAAAATGTAGAGAATAGCATCGCCATCAACAATATTTCCGTTTTCGTCAACTGCAAGGCAGCGGTCAGCGTCGCCGTCAAAGGCAAAACCAATGTCAAGATGCTGTTCCCTGACAAGATTGCAAAGCCTTTCAATATGTGTTGAGCCACAGTCCTTATTTACATTTAAGCCGTCAGGCTCTGCACCGATAATAACAGTCTGAGCACCAAGAGCGGCAAAAAGAGATTTTGCCAGCATCCACGATGCACCGTTTGCACAGTCAAGACCTATCTTTAAATTTTTGTAAGAATGGGAAGCAATAGAGATAAGATATCCAAGATAGCGGTTTCTGCCCGACACATAGTCTACAATACAACCGACTCTTTCTTTATGAGCAAGGGGGAGGTCGTCTGACGAAACACCAAGTGCTTTTAAGTCGCCGTCGATATAGGCTTCGATAAGCAGTGTTGTTTTATCGTCAAGTTTTTCACCGTAGCGATTTATGACCTTTATTCCGTTATCGTAGAACGGATTGTGCGATGCGGTTATCATAATACCGCAGTCAAATTCATCCTGTCTTGTAACATACGAAACGCTCGGCGTTGTCGTAACGTGGAGCATATAAGCATCTGCACCTGATGCAGTTATTCCCGCAACGAGTGAGTATTCAAGCATATAGCTTGAACGGCGGGTGTCTTTTCCTATAACTATCTTGGGTCTGTATCCCGCCTTGGTGCACCCTGAAAGGTGCGAAGAATAATACCATCCTAAAAATCTGCCGACCTTATAAGCCTGCATAGAGGTAAGGTCGATGTTTGCCTCACCACGGAATCCGTCCGTTCCAAAGTATTTGTTTTTCCTTTTTTCTTCCGCTGCTTCTTTACAAAGAGAAACCTCTTCTTTTAAAAGATCATCCGCAGAAACGTTAAATAATTCGCAAAGCATAAGCACCTTGTCAATTTGCGGCAGCGACTGATTCATCTCCCATTTTGACACAGACTGTCTGGATACATCCATTTTTTCAGCAAGCTGCTCCTGAGATAAATTTGACTCAATACGAAGCTTTGAGATTTTTTCGCCAATCGTCATTTCAATTCCCCATTCCTTTAAAAATCTAACATAAGTATATTTCTTATTTTGATTTTATAGAAGTGCTTGATACTTGTCAATATATAAAAGATTGAACTTATTTGCAACCCCAGGTTGCAAAATCGATCTTTTACCCTTGGTTTTTTCGTTATTTTAACCAAAAAGCGTGCAAAATATAGTTTGCACGCTTTTGTTTTACATTATTTCACGATATCTGTCCGGATTATAAATTTCCGTACATTAACCAGATATAGATATACGCAGGCACCACTGCCGCAATTGTAAACGGAATACCAATTCTGAAGAAATCACCATTTTTCACCGCATATCCCGATTTTTTCAGAATACCCATTCCCGTAATATTTGCCGAAGCTCCGACAGGGGTACAGTTACCGCCTAAAGTTGCACCTGAAAGGAGTCCAAAATAAAGCGGTGTTGCATCAATACTAAGGGCTGACGCAATCCCTGGGATAACGGGAATCATTGTTGCAACATAGGGTATGTTATCAATAAACGCCGAAATAACCACTGACGCAAGAGTAATCACCGTATACAAAACAAAAACATTTCCGCCGCCTGCCTTTGCAAGCAAGTCCGCCAAAGCGTCAATAACGCCCATCGAGGATATTCCGCCTATCATAAGGAATATTCCCACAAGGATCCCGATTGTCTGAAAATCAATCTCTTTCAGAGGTGAAGTAACAGACGCAAGTGTTTTTTCCCTTATTACCGCATATATAAGCCCGATTAAAAGTAATACACAGCATATTGCACCGTTTGTTATATCAGGCTTGTTCGGGATGAACGATGCCGCTATGAGAAGCACAAGCACCATCACAAGAAGAACTGTCGGAACAAAATCGGTTACCTTTGCACGTTCTTTCTTCTCAGGAATAGGGCTGTTTTCTTTTCTGAATATCCAGAGAAGAATAAGCGCCGAAAGCACTGCCCCAAGTTCTACGGCAAAGAATATACTCGGTCTTCCCTTGTACCAGAAGAAGTCAAGGAAGCTCATATCAAGTGCCGAGCCAAGCATAATCGCGGTAGTATCACCGACAAGCGTTGCCGCACCCTGAAGATTGGATGAAACGGCAATAGCAATTACAAAAGGTACCGGATTGGCTCCAAGCTTTTTGCAAATCGCAAGGGCTATGGGGGCTACCAAAAGCACGGTTGCAACATTATCAACAAACGCAGATATTATCCCAGAAAACAAAGCTAAAGAAACCGCCGCCCATTTGACATTTGGCACCTTTTCCATAATCATATCGGCAAGCATTGCGGGCATCTTGCTCTCGGTAAACAAAGAAACAAGCCCCATCGTACCAATAATCATAAGCAAAACATTAAAGTCAATCGACGCAAATACATCCTTAAGCGGAAGCATCCCCGTCAAGATAAACACCACGCCTGAAGCAAGTGCAATGTAAGGTCTGTACTTGCTGAAAGCAAGCATAAGTACATAGGTTACTGCAAAAAGTACTATTGCTGGGATCATAAAAGTCCTCCTTAGATTTTATACAAAATTCATTCTACTACTTTTAACGTATTAGGTTTTCGTATGTCGATGTTGTAATTCTTATAAACGCGAAAATAAAAAGCAAAACTAAAATAATAATTAGTGTTTTTTTCATTGTTTACACTACCTTTCGACAGTATTGGGCAAATTATCCGCTAAAATATGTGCGCAATCTGCACAATGTAGATATTGTATCACATGTTTTACCGGTTTTCAAT
>JAZRPN010000037.1:0-16577 GCA_045649225.1 Clostridia bacterium
TCCCACAAGCGAGCCTTACGCAAAGAGAACTGCTCAGGGACTTATCTTAGGACCTGACGGCGAAAAGATGAGTAAGAGTAAGGGTAACGTTGTTGACCCCAACGATGTTGTTGATGTTTACGGTGCAGATGTGCTTCGTGCGTATGTTCTCTTTATGGGCGATTACGAGCAGGCTGCTCCCTGGAATGAAAGCAGTATGAAGGGTTGTAAGAGATTCCTTGACAGAGTTTGGGAGCTTCATACAAAGCTTGTTGACGGCGAAAGCTACTCTGACGAGCTTACAAGCAGTATGCATAAGACCATCAAAAAGGTTTCAAACGATATTGAAAGTATGAAGTTCAATACTGCCATTGCAGCACTTATGACTCTTGTAAACAAGATTTACGAGGTTGGTAAAATTAACAAGGCGGAGTATAAAACACTTCTCACGCTTCTTTATCCGTTTGCTCCGCATATGACAGAAGAACTTTACTCCGAGCTCTTTGGAGAAATTCTTTCAAACGGCAAATGGGCTACTTATGAGGAGGCACTTTGCATTGATTCAACTATCGAGATAGTTGTTCAGCTTAACGGCAAGGTAAAGGCTAAGATGGTAGTTGATGCAAACATCAGCCGTGAGGATATGGAAAAAGCGGCAATGGCAAACGATGAGGTTAAGGCTCTTATTGACGGAAAGCAGATCGTTAAGGTTATTGCAGTTCCCGGCAAGCTCGTAAACATAGTAGTTAAATGAGGTTTAAGTTATGAATTATAAAAGTACCCGAGATAATAATATAAGTGTAAAAAGCTCTGAGGCGATAGTTAAAGGACTTTCTTCAGACGGTGGTCTTTTTATTCCCGACAGTGTCCCCGTAATTTCTCAGGCTAATATAAAATATATGGCTGATATGAATTACAGGGAGAGAGCAAAGGAAATTCTCAGCAGATTTCTTACTGACTTTACTGACGAAGAGCTTGACGCCTGCATAAATGCGGCATACACTAAAGAAAAGTTTGAAACGGACAGCATTGCTCCCGTATACAAGCTAAACAAAGAACAGTATGTTCTTGAGCTTTGGCACGGACCTACCTGTGCGTTTAAGGATATGGCACTTCAGATTCTTCCGCACCTACTCACAACATCTACAAAAAAGCTTGGTCTTGACCGCGAAACAGTTATCCTTGTTGCAACCAGTGGTGATACAGGTAAGGCGGCTCTTGAGGGCTTCAGTGATGTTAAGGGAACAAAAATCATTGTATTTTTCCCTGACGAGGGCGTTAGCAGTATCCAAAGGCTTCAGATGTGCACTCAGGAGGGTGACAACGTTTTCGTAAGCGCAGTAAACGGTAATTTTGACGATGCTCAAAATGGCGTTAAGGCAATCTTTACCGATGAAGAATATGCAAAGGAACTGTTCGCTCAGAATAAGGCGCTCAGCTCTGCAAACTCAATTAACTGGGGCAGACTTGTTCCGCAGATTGTTTACTATTTCTCTGCATATTGCGATATGGTTGCCTCAGGCGAAATTGAAAACGGTGATGCAGTAAATGTTTGTGTGCCCACAGGTAACTTTGGTAACATCTTAGCGGCTTACTACGCTAAGCTTATGGGACTTCCCGTAAACAAGCTTATTTGTGCGTCAAATAAAAATAACGTTCTTACAGACTTTATAAATACAGGAATATACGACAAAAACCGTGATTTCTTTGTAACTACTTCACCGTCGATGGATATTCTTATCTCTTCAAACCTTGAAAGACTTTTAAGCCTCATTTCAGGTGATGATAAGGAAGTTGCATCATATATGCAGAAGCTTAAGGAAGACGGCAAGTACACAGTTTCACCTGCAATTATCGAAAGCATCAAAAAAGATTTCTTTGGTGGCTTTGCAGACGAAGCAATGTGCGCTGATACAATCAAAGAAGTTTACGACAAGTTTGGTTATGTTGTTGACACTCACACATCAGTTGCAATAAGCGTGCATAACGATTATGTGAAGAAGACGGGGGATAGCACAAAAACTATCATCGCATCAACGGCAAGCCCGTTCAAGTTCAACGGCGACGTTCTTTCGGCACTGACTGATGGTGAAGCTTTTGAGCTTGACGAATTCAGACTTCTTGAAAAGCTTGCAAACGATTATGAGCTCAGAATTCCGAAATCTCTCGCAACGCTTGAGGAAAAGGAAACACGCTTTGAAACAGTTTGCAACAAAGAACAGATGAAATCTGTAATAAGTGAATTTCTAAATAATTAATAAAAACGGGCTGCCCTTTAAAGGCAGCCCGCTCGGTTAACTCCTGATAATTAAACTGTTGAACACCTTTATTCAAAGTTTTAATTATTCTGAGTTGTTGTGGGGAATATTAGTTACAACATTCCTTTTTGTTGAAGGTCTCACAGTCTGTTTCGCCCTTTGTGGCTGCACTGTGTCCACCAACTGTGATGTTTCCTGCGTGGCACTCATTGTTTTCGCTATGATATACACATGATGTTACAACGCAGTGAACTCCGCTGAGGGGTTTTGTAGATTTAGTGTTATCCATTAAATATCACCTCTCTTACCTTGTAAGGAAGTTTGAAATATCTTTCAAAAAGGCATTTCAAAAACCTTACAGACATATTATTAGATTATTTTAAGATTATATTCGGAGTTTATTATGGCAATTTTTGCATTAAGCGATTTGCACCTTCCGCTTGGAATTGATAAGCCGATGGATATTTTCGGCAGCGGTTGGGACGGCTATATTGAAAAAATTGAATATATGTGGAAAAGCACTGTTTCCCCTGGTGATTTTGTCATAATAAACGGTGATTTTTCGTGGGCTACTTATCTTGACGAGTCGCTTGCCGATTTTAAATTTATCGAAAATTTGCCGGGGACAAAGCTTCTTTCCAAGGGTAATCACGATTACTGGTGGAGCACGATCAAGAAAATGAATGAGTTTGCAGAAGAGAACTCAATAAGCAGTGTAAGGTTTATGCAAAACAACGCTTTTCTTTGCGGTGATGCAGCGGTCTGCGGTGCAAAGGGTTGGAAATCTCCCGACGATAAAAATTTTAAAAGCGAAGACCTTAAAATTTATAAAAGGGAGCTTATCCGTTTTGAAGCTTCAATAAAAGAGGCATACAATCTTTCCGACACTGTAATTGCGTGTCTGCATTTTCCACCTGATGAAGCTTTTCTTGAAATTGTAGAAAAATACAATGTCTACAAATGTCTGTACGGTCATTTGCACGGAAAAGCGGCAGAAAAAAACAAAGTAATGCACGAAAAATGCACTCTTGTGTCGGCAGATTTTTTGAAATTTACACCTATTCGCATATTTTAACAATAAATGTTAAAAAAAGCTTGCAAAAAGGCTTGAAATGTGATATATATATAATTTGATGTGGCATACATAAATGCCGTAAACAATAGGAGGAAACTAGTATGAAGGTATTGAAAGTTGAACAGCGTGAGGACAAGAGATTTTATCTTGAAATTGAGGTTGACAGCGCTGCATTTGAAGCTGCAATGGAAAAGAGCTACAAAAAGAATGTTAAGTCAATAAACATTCCCGGTTTCAGAAAGGGTAAAGCACCGAGAAGGATTATTGAAAAATATTATACAGAGGCAATCTTCTACGATGATGCTATAAACTTTGTAATTCCCGAAGCATATGATAAAGCTGTAGAAGAAAATAACCTTGAGCCTGTTGATATGCCCGAGGTTGATATCGTAAAGCTTGAAAAGGGCGAGAACTTTGTTTTCAGCGCTCTTGTAACTGTTCGTCCTGAGGTAACTCTTGGTGAATACAAGGGTATAACCGCTGAAAAAGAGGTTAATAATGTAACAGACGATGAGGTTGATGCAGAAATTAAGAGAATGCAGGATAACGCTGCAAGAATTTCTACAGTAACTGAAGGTACAACTGCTATGGGCGACAAGGTTAGCCTTAACTTCGAAGGCTTTGTTGACGGCGTTGCATTTGCAGGCGGTAAGGGCGAGGATTATGCGCTCGTACTCGGCAGCAACAGCTTTATCCCCGGTTTTGAAGAACAGGTTGCAAATCAGACAATCGGTGCTGATTTCGACGTAAATGTAACATTCCCCGAGGATTATCAGGCAGAAGAGCTCAAGGGTAAGGCAGCAGTTTTCAAATGTAAAGTTAACAGCGTAGAGAAGAAAGACCTTCCCGAGCTTGATGACGAATTTGCAAAGGATGTAAGTGAATTCGATACACTTGAAGAACTTAAGAATGACGCTAAGGCTAAGCTTGAAAAAGCTAAAGAAGCTGAAGCTCAGCGTAAGTTTGAGGATGCAGTTATCGATGTTGTAATTGACAACGCATCTGTAGAAATTCCTGAGTGCATGATTAACCAGCAGGTTGAAAATCAGATTAAGGATATCGCATATCGTTTGCAGAGCCAGGGTATGCCGCTTGAGCAGTATCTTCAGTACACAGGTACAACAATGGATGCGCTTCGTGATCAGCTTAAGGAATCTGCAGGCAAGACTGTTAAGGGTCAGCTTGTACTTTCTGAAATCGCAAAGGTTGAAAACGTTGAAGTAACAGACGAAGATGTTGAGGCAGAATATAACAAGATGGCTGAGATGTACGGCATCGAGGTAGAAAAGGTTAAGGAATACATGGCAGCTAACGTTGAAGGCATCAAGGCAGACCTTAAGACACAGAAGACTATCGAAGTTATAGTTTCAAATGCTAAGGCAGGTAAGGCTAAGAAGGCAGCTACAAAGAAGAAAGCTACAGAGGAAGCTGCAGAAGAAAAGCCCGCTGAAAAGAAGCCCGCAGCTAAGAAAACTACTACAACAAAGAAGACAACTACTACAAAAACAACTGCAGCAAAGAAAACAACCACAACAAAGAAGGCTGATGCAGAAGCTAAGCCCGCTGCAAAGAAGACTACAACTGCAAAGAAAACAACAAAAAAGACTGAAGAATAATCTTTGTTTGTTAAAATTTTTAAGGAGGAATTGTAATGAGCTTAGTACCGTATGTAATTGAACAAACAGGTCAGGGCGAAAGATCGTATGACATTTTTTCCCGCTTGTTGAAGGACAGAATAATATTTTTCGGTGAAGAAGTAAATGATCAGACGGCTAGCATCATTGTTGCACAAATGCTTTTCCTTGAAAGCGAAGACCCCGATAAGGATATAATGCTTTATATCAATAGTCCGGGTGGCAGCATTACTGCCGGTATGGCAATCTACGACACGATGAACTACATCAAGTGCGATGTATCAACAATTTGTGTTGGTATGGCGGCAAGCATGGGTGCGTTTCTTCTTTCTGCAGGTGCAAAGGGTAAAAGATTTGCACTTCCAAACAGCGAAATTATGATTCATCAGCCACTTGGCGGAATGCAGGGTCAGGCAACTGATATCAAAATCCATGCAGACAGAATCATTCGTATTAAAGATAAGCTTAATCATATACTCAGTGAAAACACGGGCAAGCCTATTGAAGAGATTGTGCGTGATACTGAAAGAGACAACTTTATGTCTGCTCAGGAGGCACTTGATTACGGCTTGATCGATAAGATTATTACAGCAAGATAAGAAGCGTGCCGCTTCACCCATGTCGCGTACCGACGGAGCTTAAAAATAACAAGTTCTGTTCGCGTTTAAGCACGCAATTACCTATATGATAAAAAAGGCTGCACGCTGAATGCACAGTTAAATTTGTGCGGGGTGCAGCCTTTTAAGTGTATCTTAACGAGAGGATTGATTTATTTGTCGAAAACAGACGAAATGCAGATTAAATGTTCCTTTTGCGGAAAAAGCCACGACGAAGTTAACCGCCTTGTCGCAGGACCGGGCGTTTATATCTGTGATGAATGTATAGATGTTTGCTATGAGATACTCGACGGCGAATTCGATGAGTTTGAAAGCGCGGTAGATGCATCTCCCAAAAAATTGGAAAAAACACCTGTACCCAAGGAAATAAAAGACGTGCTTGACGATTATGTAATCGGCCAGGATGCGGCAAAGAAAAGCCTTGCCGTAGCAGTTTATAATCACTATAAGCGCATCAATTCGTCAGTCAGCACCGAGGGTGTTGAACTGCAGAAGAGTAATATTCTTATGATTGGACCGACGGGTAGTGGTAAAACACTTCTTGCACAGACACTTGCTAAAATCCTTCAGGTGCCATTTGCCATTGCCGATGCTACAAGTCTTACAGAGGCAGGCTATGTTGGTGAGGATGTTGAAAATATTCTCTTAAAGCTTATTCAGGCTGCTGATTATGATATTAAAAAGGCAGAACACGGAATCATTTATATAGATGAGATTGATAAAATCACAAAGAAAAGCGAGAACGTTTCAATTACCCGTGATGTAAGCGGTGAAGGCGTTCAGCAGGCGCTTCTTAAGATTCTTGAGGGTACTGTGGCTTCTGTTCCGCCGCAGGGTGGAAGAAAGCATCCGCATCAGGACTTTTATCAGATTGATACTACAAATATTTTGTTTATTTGCGGTGGTGCATTTTCCGGTCTTGACAAGATTATCGAAAAGCGTATCGGCAAGCAGGGAGTTGGCTTTGGAGCTGAGGTAAAGAGCAAAACAAAGCGTGATGTGGGCGAGACCTTTAAAAACGTTGAACCGCAGGATCTATTAAAATTCGGCCTTATTCCCGAGCTTATCGGCCGTGTTCCCGTTATCGTAACGCTTGAATCACTTACAAAGGATGCGCTTAAGCTTATACTTACAGAGCCTAAGAATGCTCTTATAAAGCAGTACAAAAAGCTTTTCGAGATTGATGGCGTAGAGCTTGAAATAACCGATGATGCTCTTGACTTTATCGCTGAAAAGGCAATAAAAAGAGATACAGGTGCAAGAGGTCTTCGTGCTATAGTTGAAAAAACGCTCTCAGATGCAATGTATGAGATTCCGTCTGACAAGGAAATTGAGCGTGCTATATTTACCAAAGAAGCATTTGAAGGAGAAGAGCCGGAGTTTGTTCGTTCGAGTGAAGAAACGGCGTAAAAAATGACTTATAATACAACAAGAAAATGCTGCTATGCAGGATATTTTGTGCAGGCAGTTAATATTAACTTTGCACCGCTTTTGTTTGTTATATTTCAGGAACAGTTTAAGGTGTCGTATGCACAAATCGGGGCTTTAGTTTCGCTCAATTTCGGTGTGCAGATTATTGTGGATATTTTGTCGGTATTTATTATCGATAAAATCGGTTTTCGAATCAGTGCAATTTTGTCGCAGTTTCTTTCGGCTTTGGGGCTTATGCTTATGCCGGTGCTTGCATCGTGTATGGAAGCTCCCTTTATCGGAATTGTGATTGCGACGAGCCTTTATTCAATCGGTGCCGGTCTTATTGAGATTGTAAACAATCCAATCATTGCAACGCTTCCCAAAGATGAAAACGAAAGTGGGAATAAGCTTATAATACTGCATTCGTTTTACTGTTGGGGGCAGCTTTTAACCGTTTTGATATCTGCGGTTGCACTTAAAGTTTTTGGCGAGAATTCGTGGGGATATATTTCGGTATTTTGGGGATTGGTGCCGTTTGTTAACGGACTTTTCTTTTTAAAAACTCCCATTATGCCACCACAGCTTACCGAAAGCAACAAAAACATAGGTGTGCTCTTAAAAAACAAAACCTTTATAACTATTTTAGTTCTTATGATATGTGCGGGCGCAAGTGAGCTTGCAATGGCACAGTGGGCTTCGACATTTGCACAAAAAGCACTTGGTGTTGAAAAGATTGTAGGAGATTTGCTTGGTCCGTGCTTATTTGCTCTTTTTATGGGCATTGGAAGAACGGTTCACGGTTTATATGGTGAAAAGCTTAATTTCAGGCTTCATATGTGTATAAACTGTGTGCTTTGTGCGCTTTGTTATGCAACGGCGGTGCTTTCAAAAAATGCTTATGTCGCACTTGCGGGTTGTAGTATTTGCGGATATGCAATCAGCATAATGTGGCCCGGTGTTGTTTCTCTTTCTGCCGATAAGGTGGGAGGGGGAAGTGGCTCCGCCTATAGTATGATTGCTATTTTTGGAGATATCGGTTGTTCGTTTGCAACATTTATAACGGGCGTTATAGCTTCGATGTCAATATGGGGAAGTAATGGCCTCAAAGCGGGACTATTTGTAAACATAGTTTTCCCGATAATATTCTTATTTGCATTCTTAAAGATAACAAAAAAGAGAAGTATCATCTGATACTTCTCTTTTTTTAACATCCCGTATTATGCTTCTTCAAAGGCGTCTTTACCAAGACCGCAAACGGGGCAAACCCAGTCTTCCGGAACATCTTCCCAGGCTGTGCCGGGGGCAATGCCACTGTCGGGATCACCGATTGCCGGATCGTACTCATAACCGCAAGGGCAAACGTATTTCATAACCATTCCTCCTAAAATTATATTGAATTAGATTAATTTACCGGTTCAAAATCCGATGCACCGTGCTTACAAAGCGGGCAGATAATATCTTCGGGAAGTGTTTCTCCCTCGTAAAGATAACCGCAGATTCTGCAAACATAGCCTGTTTTTCCGTCGGTTTGCGGCTTTTCTTTTACGTTTTCGTGATAATAAGAGTATGTCATTGTTTCCTTATCACTTAAAACACGCGCTTCGGTTACTTCGCAAATGAACATAGAGTGTGTGCCAAGGTCAACGGTACTTTCAACCTTGAGCGACATAACTGAGTTTACATATTTTGTAAGAATAACAAGTCCGTTATCAGAGCGGGCTATATCTATATTCTCAAATTTATCAGATGTTCTTCCGCTTTTAAAACCAAAGTTCTTGAAAATATCGAGCGGTGCCTCAACTGTAAGGCAGTTGACATTCATTTTATCCGTCTGACTGATTATATGATGAGAATAGTTGTCTTTGTTGATGGTAACTGCAATCCTTTTCGGCATATCTGTTACCTGAGTAATTGTATTTACGATTAATCCGTTATCACGGGTTCCATCGTTGGATGTTACGACATAAAGTCCGTAACCAATTTTAAAAAGTGCCGACATATCGTTTTTGTCTGCCACATCGGGCGAGAGTGCTATATATTCTTTGCAAAGCTCTCCTGCAAGAGTGTCGAGCTGCGTCATATTCTCTGCATTTAAGGCAGACATAATTCTTACTGTTGTATCTGACCAGGTAATGTTTTTAAGGTTTGACAAGCTTTCCTTCATAACCTTAGCTGCAAGCGGTGCCCATGAACCGTTTTCGATAAGTGCAATTGTGCGATTCTGGTAATTACGCTCCTTTAAGTGTTCAATAAATTCGCGCATAAAGGGGAAGATGCCTGCATTGTATGTGGTGGTTGCAAGGACAAGCTTTCCATAGCGGAATGCGTCCTCAACAGCTTCTGCCATATCAGTGCGTGCAAGGTCGTGAACTACAACCTTGGGGCATCCGTTTTTGCGAAGCTTTTCGGAAAGCAGTTCAACCGCTTTTTTTGTATGCCCATAAACAGAGGTATACGCAATTACAACGCCATCGCTTTCCACCCCGTAGGATGACCAGATGTTGTAAAGGTTAAGATAGTGCGAAAGATTTTCTGTAAGAACAGGTCCATGAAGCGGGCAAATTATAGAAATTTCAATCCCAGCAGCTTTTTTAAGAAGATTCTGTACCTGAGTGCCATATTTACCAACAATGCCAATATAGTAGCGGCGTGCCTCGCAATCCCATTCCTCATTTACATCAAGTGCACCGAATTTGCCGAAAGCATCAGCCGAGAAAAGAACTTTATCTGTACTGTCGTACGAAAGCATAACCTCGGGCCAGTGCACCATCGGACCGAAAACAAATGTAAGGTTGTGTTTTCCTAAAGAAAGTGTATCGCCCTCTTTTACTACATATTTGTCATATTTAGGACTTTGGAAAAAGTTGTTAATCATTGTGAATGTTTTTTCATTTCCAACGACCTGAGCATCGGGATAAACGCTCAAAAATTTTGCAATTCCGGCAGAGTGATCGGGCTCCATATGCTGAACAACAAGATAGCTTGGCTTGCGACCACCAAGTGCTTTTTCAATATTATCAAGCCACTGATGTGTGAAGTTTGCATCAACTGTATCAATTACAGCTATTTGCTCGTCCATAATGATATAGGAGTTGTACGCCATGCCGTTCGGAACAACATACTGACCTTCGAACAAATCTATGTTGTGGTCATTTACACCTATATACAAAATATCGTTAGTTACTTTCATTTTAAAACCCCCAATCGTATATATTTATTATAATGAATTTTCTTAGTATTATCAATAGTTAAAATTTATTAAATAAAAAAAGAAGCGACACGCTTCTTTTTTTATTTGTTTCTTGTAGGTATATCAGTTTGATTAAGAATGTAATCTATGCTGACACCGTAAAAGTCTGACAGCTTAATAAGTACATACGTGGGAATATCATTTTCACCCGTTTCATATTTTGAGTATCCTGTTTGAGACATTCCCAGCATTTGAGCAACCTCAGACTGTGTTAAATCTTTGTCTTCTCTTAAATCACGAATTCTGTTATACATATAAATATCACCTTCAAATTTATTTTAACTAAATTCAAAGGCAGTATTTACTTTTAACCTGAAATAGGTTAAAATATATGAGATACCAAAAAGAGGGAGCATAAAAATGAATGAAATAATAAAAGAGAAAGTTAGGTTGATCTTTAGAACTGCAGGAATGTTAAATTTTCATATTACAAGAGGGAATGTAGGCAGGGAAAGAATTCTCGAAGAATTAAAGCAAATTAATTATTTATCGAAACAGGTGTCAGAAAGTATAATAAAGGACAGCCTCAATAAGAGAAGATAAAGAACTATCGGGGAATGTGCGTTTTGACGGATTTTGCATAAAAAAAACAGACATATCGTTTTGATATGTCTGTTTTTTTATATTTAAATTATTTGCTTGCTTCTTCGATAGCAACTGCGCAAGCTACGCTCATACCAACCATCGGGTTGTTACCAGCGCCGATAAGTCCCATCATTTCAACGTGAGCGGGAACTGAAGATGAGCCTGCAAACTGAGCATCAGAGTGCATACGACCCATTGTATCTGTCATACCGTAAGATGCCGGACCTGCCGCCATGTTATCGGGATGAAGTGTACGACCTGTACCGCCGCCTGATGCAACTGAGAAGTACTTCTTACCGATTTCGATACATTCTTTCTTATATGTACCTGCAACGGGATGCTGGAAGCGTGTGGGGTTAGTTGAGTTACCTGTGATAGAAACGTCCACCTTTTCCTGATGCATGATAGCAACACCTTCACGAACATCGTCTGCACCATAGCAACGAACCTTTGCTCTGGGGCCGTTTGAGTAAGCTGTTTCTTTAACGATTTCAAGCTTACCTGTCATATAGTCAAACTTTGTTTCAACAAATGTGAAACCGTTGATTCTTGAAATAATCTGTGCAGCGTCTTTTCCAAGACCGTTAAGAATAACCTGAAGAGGTTCTTTTCTTACCTTGTTAGCGCTGTTTGCGATACCGATAGCACCCTCAGCAGCTGCAAATGACTCGTGGCCTGCAAGGAATGCAAAGCACTTTGTTTCTTCACGAAGGAGCATTGCTGCAAGGTTACCATGGCCAAGACCAACCTTACGGTCGTCAGCAACAGAACCGGGGATACAAAATGCCTGAAGACCTTCGCCGATAGCTTCAGCAGCGTCTGCAGCTTTTGTGCAACCCTTCTTTATAGCGATAGCTGTACCTGTGATATATGCCCAACAAGCGTTTTCAAAGCAGATGGGCTGAATGCTCTTAATAAGGTTGTATACATCGATACCCTTGTCATCGCAAATCTTCTTTGCTTCTTCGAGGGAGGCAATGCCGTACTTGTTAAGAGCTGCGTTTACCTGATTTATTCTTCTTTCGTAGCTTTCAAATAATGCCATGTAAAATTCCTCCTCTCTTATTCTTCACGCGGGTCGATAACTTTAACCGCGTCATCAAATCTGCCGTACTGACCTGTAGCCTTTTCGAGTGCTTCGTTAGCGTCAACACCCTTGCGGATAGATTCCATCATTTTGCCGAGGTGTACGAACTTGTAACCGATAACCTGATTGTCAGCATCGAGAGCCATTTTTGTTATGTAACCCTCTGCAAGCTCGAGGTAACGGGGACCCTTAGCCTTTGTGCTGAAGAGTGTACCAACCTGGCTGCGAAGTCCTTTACCAAGGTCTTCAAGACCTGCACCGATGGGAAGACCGCCCTCTGAGAAAGCTGTCTGAGTTCTGCCGTAAACAATCTGCAAGAAAAGCTCACGCATTGCAGTGTTTATTGCATCACAAACGAGGTCTGTGTTAAGAGCCTCAAGAAGAGTCTTACCGGGAAGAATTTCTGATGCCATAGCAGCAGAATGTGTCATACCTGAGCAACCGAGTGTTTCAACCAAAGCTTCTTCAATAATGCCGTTTTTAACATTAAGAGTAAGCTTGCAGGCACCCTGCTGAGGAGCACACCAGCCAACGCCGTGTGTAAGACCGTTGATATCTGTTATTTGCTTTGAATAAGTCCATGTACCTTCCTGCGGAATAGGTGCCGGCTCATGCTTTACACCCTTCGCAACGATGCACATGTTTTCTACTTCGTGTGAATAGTTCATATCTAAACTCCTTTCAATTAACTTATAACATTTTACCATTTTTTTTCAGACTGTTCAAGGGAAAAATGCAAATTTTTTAATCTTTTTGTAAAATAATGGGATGGTACAGTTTTCTGCACCATCCCAAATGTTTTTATTTACGCATATTAACTGCATGGATGATTAAATCAACCGTTGCATCAATGCCCAAAAGACTGCTGTTTATGCACAAATCATAAGTTTGCCCGCTGCCCCAGGTGTTATCAGTGTAATATGTATAATATTTAGCTCTCTTTTTATCAATTTTCCTGATGTGCGACTCAATTTCAGAATCCTTTTTATTTGGAAGCACTGAGCGCTTGCGTTCAATCTTGTCCTTCATATCGCCTGAAATGAACACACTTACCTTTTCAGGAAATTCACTGAGGATACTGTCTGCACATCTGCCTACAATAACACAGCTTCCTTTTTCTGCAAGAGCACGGATTGTGTCTGCCTGTGCGATATAAACTCTGTCAGACATCGGCATCTGGTATATATCGAAAACATTGGAGGAAGAAAAAACGGGGAATGAGTGCTGTTCGTCATATCTTTCAACAATGCTTGTCTCGATATTGGAATTTTCAGCAGTGTGGAATATTATCTCTTTGTCGTAAAACGGGATATTAAGCTTTTCAGCAAGCTTCATACCAATTTCACGTCCGCCGCTGCCAAATTCGCGTCCGATTGTAATGATAACTTTTTTCATATAATCACCCTCCTTGATGTTATTATAGCACACATCGAAGGAAATTTCAAGAAAAATTAAAAAGGGGAGTGCGGCTTGCACTCCCCTTTAAAAATCACATTACTTGTCTTCTACCCTGCCATAGAGATTAAGTCTGAAAAGACGGCTTTCGTCCATTTCGTTTTCGCATTCGATTGTAGCGTGGCTGAGTTTGCCGCCCTCAACGATGCTCATAAGTCCAACAACACGGCAGAATGCTGACATAAGGTTTATCTTATCTCCATCTTCTGTTGTCATCCAAACCTGACCTGTACAGTTGTTAAGTTCGTTAACAAATGCTGTAACATCTAAATCGTGAATTTCAAAACTACGCATAAATTAACCTCCTAAATAGTTTCTACATTATTAAAATACCTTAATTAGAAATAATTGTCAATAGGTATAATCAAAATTTAACCCTGCTTTTGCTTTTTAAGCCTGTTTGCCTCCTTGGCACGAAGATCCGTGTCAAGGATACGCTTTCTTATTCTGAGGAAGTTAGGCGTTACCTCCAAAAGCTCATCGTCGGCAAGAAATTCAATGCTTTCCTCAAGACTGAGCGTTCTTGGGGTGTTAAGTCTTAACGCATCATCGCTTCCTGCAGCACGCATGTTTGTTGCCTGCTTGCGTTTGCAAACATTTACGACGATATCTTCAAGTCGGTTGCATTCGCCGACAACCATTCCCTGATATACTTTTTCGCCGGGCCCTATAAAGAGCTGACCTCTGTCTTGTGAGTTAAAGAGACCATAGCCTACAGAATCGCCTGTTTCATAAGCTATAAGGCTACCTCTTGCACGTGTAGCAAGCTCACCCTGGAAGAGCGGCTCGTATTTGTCAAAAATATGGTTCATAATACCGGTACCCTTTGTAGCAGTCAGAAGCTCGCTTCTGTAACCGATAAGACCACGGGCAGGGATTGTAAATTCAAGCTTTGTGTACCCTGTTGCACCGGGAGACATATTGGTAAGCGTACCTTTTCTCGCGCCGATACCTTCCATAACAGTGCCGGTGTATTCGTCAGGAACGTCAATTGTAAGTGCCTCATATGGCTCACATATAACCCCATCTATTTCCTTATTTATAGTCTTGGGTTTGCCTACCATAAATTCATAGCCCTCACGGCGCATATTTTCAATAAGAACCGAAAGATGAAGTTCGCCTCGTCCCGACACAATAAATGTATCTGCAGAATCAGTTTCTTCAACCTTGAGGGCGATGTTACTTTCAAGCTCCTTGAAAAGACGATCTCTTATATGCCTGCTTGTAACATAATCACCATCCTGTCCGGCAAACGGTCCGGTGTTTGTTGAAAACGACATTGAAAGTACCGGTTCATCTGCAGGAATAAAGGGGAGAGGTTCAACAACTCCGTATGCACAAATGGTATCACCGATATTGATTTTATCAATTCCACTGATTGCCACTATTTCGCCCGCACCTGCCTCTGTAACAACCTGCTTGCTGAGGTCCTTGTAACAGAAAAGCTTTGAAACGTGTGCGTTATACGGAGTGATATTTTCCTGACATACTGTAACAGGCATATTTGTCTTTACAATACCTCTGTTAATTCTTCCAACCGCGATTCTTCCGGTGAAAGTATCATAATCGATGTTTGATACAAGCATCTGGAATTCGCCCTCGCGAGTATCTGCGGGAGCGGGAATGTGCGAAAGAATAAGGTCAAACAACACCTTGAGGTCATCGGGATGATTGTCAGGCGAAAGACTTGCCCATCCATCACGCCCTGATACATATACTACGGGAGAGTCAAGCTGTTCGTCAGTAGCATCAAGGTCAATGAAAAGTTCAAGCAGCTCGTCCGTTACTTCGTAGGGACGTGCGTTGGGTCTGTCTGCTTTGTTTACTACCATTATAATGGAAAGATTGAGGTCGAGTGCCTTTTTAAGAACAAATCGTGTCTGTGGCATACATCCCTCAAAAGCGTCTACGAGAAGAAGTACACCGTCTGCCATCTTAAGTCCACGTTCAACCTCGCCGCCGAAATCAGCGTGGCCGGGGGTGTCTATGATGTTGATTTTTGTTCCTTTATATTCAAGACTCGTGTTTTTTGCAAGAATTGTTATGCCTCTTTCACGCTCAATATCATTTGGGTCCATAACTCTTTCTTCAATATGCTCGTTTTCTCTGAAAACACCACTCTGACGAAGCATAGCATCAACCAATGTGGTCTTGCCGTGGTCAACGTGTGCTATTATGGCGATGTTTCTTATATTCTGTGGTTCTATCATTTTTAGTTCCTTTCGTTCTTTTCTACAACAAATGTGCTCCATGTATCTGCATACTGCAAAAGAAGAAGCAGCGGTGTTTCTTTGGTTGCAACAGATTTATTATCGTCTACGTACTGTCCGTCATGATACATTACTGCCTGAGCTTCGCTCTCTGATAAATGAATGTAGGGCAGTGCAAGATAAAGACTGCGCAGCGGCACGCTCATATATACAAGTTCCTCATTGAAACGATAGGGGACAGACGGACCGTAACCGTACTGCTTCTGTCTTGGGGTAGGCTCATTGGGAATGTACTGAGGCTTTCCGGGCATACCTGCTTTGCCGAGATCGTGAATAAGGGCTGTGATTATGCAGCTTTCCTCATCAATTTCGGGAGCAAGTGCGCCTCTGACCTTAAGCATCGTTTCTGCAACATTAACGCTATGCTCTAAAAGTCCCTGTCTTCTGCACAAGTGGAAGCGTGTGCTTGCAGGGCTTTCAAGATAATCAGTTTCATTTTCCATAAAGTCTATAAGCTTTGAAAATTCTTCTTTCCTTTTAATAATACGGCTTTTTAAATTTTCATATCTTTCTAAAACAGTCATAAAATTAGCTCCTTTAAAAATTTCCTTACTATTATATAACAGGGAGTTTCTGATTTCAATATATATTTTCTACTTAAAAACAAAAAAACTTACAAAAAAGTGTTGACAAGAGGGAAGTGATGTGGTAACATAACGAATGTTGTGCCGCTCGTGAGGCTTTTGAAAAAAAGTTTAAAAAAACACAAAAAAAGTGTTGACAAAACGAAAATGGCGGTATATAATTAAAAGGCTCTCGCACGAGAGTAGGAGTACCTTGAAAATTGAATAGCGTAAGGGCTCAAAAGAATTTAATTCATTTGAGATAAAAACTTTAGGCGAATTTTATACAAGCCAGATGTACAGTAATGTACGACAACAAGTAATGAGCCAAAACTCATAAAATTGATATAAAGAAGCTTAGCTTCTGTATATACCATTTTTTAGAGAGTTT
>JAZRPN010000038.1:0-2717 GCA_045649225.1 Clostridia bacterium
AGCCTTGTCGTCAAAAGGCGAAAACTTCTTATTTATAATTGTGGTGCATGGTGGTATAATTATTGCAGTATAAATTAGGAGGAATAAGTATGCTTTCCCAGCCCCAAAAGATAAAAATGATAAAAGTTGACAGTATTTTGCCAAACCCCTATCAAATACGGAGAAATTTTGAGCAAACAGAGCTTTTGGAGCTTGCCGAGTCTATAAAAGAGGTCGGAATTATTATGCCGGTGCTTCTTCGGAGCAATGACTACGGATATGAGATTGTGTGCGGTCAAAGACGTGTGCGTGCGGCGGTGCTTGCAGGCCTTTCGGAAGTGCCCGCAATTATAGTAAGAGCGAAGGATTGCCAGTGTGCCGAGCTTTCCATGGTTGAAAACATACATAGAAAGAATCTCGGCTATATTGAAGAAGGTGAAGGCTACTACAATCTTATCAGTTATCACAGAATAAAAAAGGACAAGCTGAAGAAGCGCCTTTCTGTCCAACCTGTGCGAATTAATGAAAAAATAAGGCTTTTAAGGCTTTCGGAGCTCGTAAGATACAAACTTGAGGAGGCAGGGCTTGGCGAACGGTGTGCCGCATCTCTGCTCAAACTTCACGATGAGTCAAAACAGCTTGAAATAATAGAAAAAGCGGTAAAAGAGGAGCTTTCAGACAAGGATATAGACAATCTTGCAAATAAAGAGCTAAAGAAAATGCTTAAAACCGAGAGAAAATCAGGGAAAAAGAAGCTTTCCTTTGATGCAAATATTTTCGCAAACACGATCGATAAAACTATTGATTTGCTGAAAAATGGCGGCGCAAATCTTTCTCACTCAAGGGCTGATGACGAGAAATTTATCGAATATCACATAAAAATAGCGAAAAATTGACCAATACCTGTAATTTTTTAAAAAAATTACAGGTATTTTGTTAAAAAATGTTTCACGTGAAACATTTTTGTGCTATAATAGAAAACGATGGTGAAAAAAATATAATTTGAGGCCGTAAAACCTCAACAGATAAGGAGAGCAAAACATGGGTAAGGTTATAGCGATTGCCAACCAGAAGGGCGGCGTTGGAAAAACCACAACCACCGTTAATCTGGCGGCTTGCCTCGCAAAACTTGGAAAAAAGGTTTTGCTGATAGATATTGACCCTCAGGGAAACTCAACGAGCGGTCTTGGCATCGACAAAAGACGGTGCGATAAAACCGTATATGATTGCCTTATAAACGAAACGGCAATGAATGAGGTCGCAATTGAAACTCAGTACGAAAACCTTTGGGTTTGCCCGTCAAATCTTGAGCTTTCCGGCGCCGAAATTGAGCTTATAAGCGTTATAGGCAGAGAAAACAGGCTTAAAGAGGCTATTTCCCCTGTAAAAGAGGATTTTGACTACATATTTATAGATACACCGCCGTCGCTTGGCCTTATTACTATAAACACGATGACTGCGGCGGATAGCGTGATTATACCCATTCAGTGCGAATTTTACGCTCTTGAGGGCGTGAGTCAGCTGATAGAAACGATCAAACAGATAAAAAAGGCGTTAAACCCCAATCTTTGCATACAGGGAATTGTTATGACCATGTACGACGCCCGCACAAACCTTGCGGTTGAAGTGGTTGACGAGGTAAAACGCTTCTTTCCGGAGAGCGTCTATAAAACAATTATCCCCCGAAATGTAAGGATAAGTGAGGCTCCGGGCTTTGGACGGCCCATTATATACTATGATGGTTCCTCGAAAGGTGCAGAAAGCTATATGGAGCTTGCCGAAGAGCTGGAATCGCAAATCACAGAGGAGAAAAATAAGGCTTTGGAGAGTGATGGTTAATGAAAAGAGTGCTTGGACAAGGTTACAGTGCCCTTTTTAGACAAACTACAGTTGAAGACAGTCAGGAAAAGGAAAACTCGGGTGATGTAAGGCTTATAAAAACAAGCCTGATAGAGCCCCGCAAGGATCAGCCGAGAAAGAATTTTGACCGAGAGCAGCTGCAGGCTCTGGCGGCATCGATATCGGAACACGGAATCATTCAGCCGATAATTGTTGTTGAGGGTAAAAACGGTTACTATGATATTATAGCGGGTGAACGTCGCTGGAGAGCCGCTAAAATAGCGGGTTTGTCGGAAATTCCTGCCATTGTGAGAACGTACGATGAACTCCAGATTGCTGAGGTTTCCCTTATAGAAAACCTGCAGAGAGAAGACCTTAACCCCATTGAAGAGGCACTAGGGTACAAAACTTTAATGGAAAAATTTGGAATGACGCAGGACGCCGTAAGTGAAAGAGTCGGCAAAAGCCGAAGTAACATAGCAAATATGCTCAGACTTCTCTCGCTCGAGGAAGAAATTAAGGATATGCTTACGCAACACAAGCTTTCGATGGGACATGCGCGAGCGCTTCTTGCGATTTCGCCCGGTCCGCAGAGAATAAGTGCGGCAAAGAAAATCGCAGAAGAAGGCTTTAACGTAAGACAGGTCGAAGAGCTTGCGAAAGGTAAAAAAACCAAGAAAAAGCAAGTAGAAAAGCAAAGCTCTTACCCCGACGTTGAAAGAGTGCTTTCCTCAAAGCTTGGAACTAAGGTCAAAATCAAGGGTAGTAAAAAAGGTAAAATAGAAATTGAGTACTACTCTGTTGCAGATCTTACCCGAATAGTGGATTTATTATGATTAAAATTGCGGAAACCCGCGTGAAGATTGATATACGAAAGGAAAATTGATTATGCTTGACAT
>JAZRPN010000039.1:0-5122 GCA_045649225.1 Clostridia bacterium
AACTTTTTTATCATTAATCATCAAATCATTCCTTAATCTATATTAGAAAAACTACATTATATAATACCATAAAATACCGCTATATGTAAAGGCTTTTTTCAAAATTCATAAATACTACATTGTTTGTTCACATTTGCGTTGTAATATTAAATTGACAATTATAGGGAAAATATGTTATTATAATAAATGAACTATGAAAAGGTGGTTATAATTTTGGGCAATTTTATTTTAGAACGTCTGGCACGTCTTATCGTGCTTTTTACGGCCATCACCGTGCATGAGTATTCGCACGGCTATGTTGCATATAAATTGGGCGACCCAACTGCCAAATACAGCGGCAGATTATCACTTAATCCGATGAAGCATCTTGATGTATGGGGTGCACTTTGTATGGTGCTTTTTCGCTTCGGTTGGGCAAAGCCTGTTCCCATAAACCCGATGTATTTCAGAGATCGCAAACGTGATACGGCGCTCGTTTCCTTTGCAGGCCCGCTTTCAAATATTGTGCTTGCATTTGTTTCAGCAGTTTTTGCGGCGCTTTATAGCGTGCTTATCTACGCAAGGTTTAAAAACTTCATAACAGGTTTTATATGGATAATGTTTGAGCAGCTTGCCGTTATTAACATCGGTTTTGCGGTGTTTAACCTTATCCCTATCCCACCGCTTGACGGAAGTAAGATCCTGGCAATGTTTCTTTCAAACGAAAATCACGCAAAGCTTATGCGTTTTGAAAGCTTTGGGTTTCCTGTGCTTATTATCTTGTCGTTTACGGGTGCCTTGGGTATGATACTTGATATGTTTATAGGCCCTTTATATGGTGCGTGGTTTCGATTGGTTAATTGGATAATAACTTTATTTTAAGGCGGAAGTTTATGAGTGAGCTGACTTTTAAAACCGGGGTGTTCGAGGGCCCGCTTGACCTTCTTTTGCACCTCATAAACAAAAATAAAGTGAATATTTACGATATCCCTATCTCTATAATAACCGAGCAGTATTTTGAGTATCTTTCTCTTATGCAAAAGCTGGATATGGAGCTGAGCGGCGATTTTATAGTGATGGCGTCAAATCTTTTGATGATAAAGTCAAAGATGCTTCTTCCAAAATATGACGAGGAAGAGGAGGACCCGAGGCTTGAACTCGCAGACAGGCTCGAGGAGTACAGGCGTTATAAGGAAGTCGCTCAGGATATGGATGAGCGTCAGCATAAAATGGAGAGCGTTTTCTTTAAGGGGAGCGAGCCGCTCGACTTTCCAAAGGTTAAAACGGAAAACAAAACCATCCCCATTGAAAAGCTGTTCGAGGCTTTCTTTGCGGTGGTGGACAGAACTGCGTCAAAAAAGGCGATTGACCCAAAAAGTTTCAGACGCGTTATTGGGCGCACAAACTACTCTGTGCGATTTGCGTCGAAGCAGGTAGTAAATAAAATCAAAAAAGGCGGCAAGGTTACCTTTGAGGCTTTGTTTGAGGGGCTTCGGGTGCGTGGCGAATATGTCGCAACATTTCTTGCGGTGCTTGAACTGATAAAGGAAAATATTATGACAGTGTCTGAAAAAGGCGGACAGTTGTATTGTGAGCGTGGTGAAAACAATGTGGAACTTGACCTTCGGGAAGAATATTGAGTGTGCTTTGGAAGCAATCCTTTTCTCCTTGGGAGAGGCAGTGGAGGTAGAACGCATATCCGAAGCTCTTGAGGTTAACGAAGACGAAGTAGTAAAGGCATTTAACAGCCTGAAAAATAAATACGAAAAAGACAAACGAGGAATAAAGCTTATCGAGATTGAAAATTCGCTGCAGATGTGCTCCAATTCCGACTATTACGAATATATCCAAAAGGTAAGTCAGACCAAAAAGCAAGCTGGGCTTTCATCGGCGGCGCTTGAAACGCTTTCAATCATTGCGTACAACCAGCCTGTTACAAAAGCGACAATGGACTTCATCCGTGGTGTTGATTGCTCTTATTCCGTAACACGTCTTTTGGAGCGTGGGTTTATCGACGAGCTCGGCAGGGCGGAAACTCCCGGCAGACCCATCCTTTATGGTACCACAATGGAGTTTTTAAGATGCTTCGGGCTTAAATCGCTTGAGGATTTACCACCGCTTCCGGAAAAGGAAATTATGGAAGAGGAAGCTAAGCCCAGCGACATAATAGAAGAATTTGTAAACGAAAACGAACAAATAAACATCGATGCGGAGATGAATGAGTAATTGATTATCTTTTTAGCAGTGATTGCGATAGTTGCTTTCTTATTATTTTTGCCCGTAAAGGTAGAAATTCGTTTTGCAAATAAAAAAACGGATATAAGGGTGAAAGCTTTGGGAATACCGATAAAAAGACTTCCGCCCGCAAAGGAAATAAGGGAAACGCATGCGCATACCAAAGAAATGTTTGAAAAGGATACAAAAAAATTCACACAAAAGCTTCATGATTTTGCGGCAGCATATAAATCTGCAGTAAGGTTAACAAGAAAGTACGTAAAAATAGAAAACGTTGAGGTAAAGATAAACTTTGGTACCGGAGAGGCTGCCTCAACCGCAGTAAGTACAGGCGTGCTTTGGACGCTTGTGTGTAGCGGAGTTTCGGCGATTTCTTATGTGGCAAAAACGGACAAGCCATCTATTGAAATAACACCGCATTTCAATGAATGCTTTTTTAATTCTGAGGGAAAGTGTATAATATCTTCGCGATTGGTTCATATTACAATTATTGCATTAAAAATATTATTAAAAATAAAATCAAGGGAGGACTAAAAATGGGGGAACATCCAATTAACAATCTTATGAGCACGGTTATGGAAAATATCAAGGGAATGGTTGATGTAAACACCATAATCGGCGACCCTGTTGAAACAAGTAACGGAACAATAATTATTCCTGTATCAAAGGTAGGCTTCGGCTTTGCGGCTGGTGGCAGTGACTTGCCGGGTGGAAAGGTAGACAAGCAGGCTTTCGGCGGTGGCAGCGGTGCAGGTGTTTCTATTTCACCTATTGGATTTCTTGTTGTGTCGTCTGACCAGATTAAGCTTATTCCGATTTCTGCAAACAACACACCCGTGGACAAGCTTATTGATTATATTCCCGTTGCGTTTGAAAAAATCAATACAATGATACAGAAAAAGAAAAATGAAGAATAAAAAATGAGCAGTGAATTATCACTGCTCATTTTTTATTCTGTATGGGAAATTTTGCGAGAGGATGACTTTGTCATCCTTTAATTTGCCAATCAATTGGTGATTTTAATTGTGATATCAAAATTTCATTAGCTTTCTTAAAATGTCCGCAACCGAAAAATCCTCTTGATGCTGAAAGCGGGCTTGGGTGAGCCGCCTCTAAAACGTGGTGCCTTGAATTCGTGATAAGCTCTGCCTTTTTACGTGCATTGTTACCCCACAAAAGGAAGATAACACTGTCGGCGCGCTCGTTCAGTGCCTTTATTATCTCATCGGTAAAAATTTCCCATCCTTTGTTCTGATGGCTGTTTGCATTGCCCTCACGCACTGTAAGAACGGTGTTTAACAAAAGCACACCCTGCTGTGCCCACGGCATAAGATAACCCGTTGTCGGAATGTCCAGACCCAATTCCTTGTTAAGCTCCTTATACATATTAAGAAGCGACGGCGGAATTGCAATCCCCGGTTTGACTGAAAAAGCCATTCCGTGAGCTTGTCCTTCTTCGTGGTATGGGTCCTGACCCAAAATTACTATCTTTACTTTTGAATAGGGAGTGGCCTTAAGTGCCGAGAACAAATCGTACATATCGGGAAAAACCTTGTGGTTTGCATATTCTTCCTTTAAAAACATTCTCAGCTTAAGATAATATTCCTTTTCAAATTCGCCGCCGATTATATTGTCCCAATCGTTACCTAGCTTAACCACTTAAAACCCTTCTTTCAAATTCTTTTTCATAACTGTATTTCTGAAAACAACGCCTCTGTGATTTATAACGGAAACGCCGCTTTTGTAAAATCCGTGTTGCGTATAAAAACTTTCCGCCGTTTTGCTCGAATCAAGCGAAAGCTCAAAAATCCCGTGCTTTACTGCCCAGTTTTCTATCTGTGTTAAAAGCTTGGTGGCAATTCCTTCGCCCTGACGGTCTTTGTGAGTGAAAAGCCTGTTTATGTAACCGCTGTTATTGATGCTGGCAAAACCTATAATGTTTTCACCTTCTACGGCAACAAGGTTGTAGCATGGCTTAAGTGCCTCGCGAACCCTCTTTGCATCAATCCGGTCGGGAGCCCACGCATCAAGCGCGGCTTGAGTATAATCATTCCGGCAAATTGAGTGTACTGTCTCACTTATAAGATTTATTACCTTGAAAAGCTCATCGTCGTTCATTATTCTTATAACCATAATGACCTCACAGATTTTTAATAATAACATAGCCCACATACCTATCGTATGTGGGCCAGCCGAAATCGATTACTTAATTACTTAAATTTTCTTTTTCTTGCAGCTTCAGATTTCTTTTTACGTCTTACGCTGGGCTTTTCATAATGTTCTCTTTTTCTAACTTCTGACAGTACGCCGGCCTTAGCGCATGAACGCTTAAATCTTCTAAGGGCGCTATCTAAAGATTCATTATCTTTAACTCTGATCTCTGACATTTCCTTAAACCTCCCCTCGCAGACCGCCATACGGCAAATGCTGCATAAAGTAACATAATAATTATAACATAAGATGTCCGTGTGTCAAGGAGTTTTTTTAAATAAATGACAAAAATTTGTTTTCTTTCATTTATATATGGATATAATAATAAAGATTTTTTATAAAAAAACAAAAAAACTTACAAAAAAGTGTTGACAAGAGGGAAGTGATGTGGTAACATAACGAATGTTGTGCCGCTCGTGAGAGTTTTGAAAAAAAGTTTAAAAAAACACAAAAAAAGTGTTGACAAAACGAAAATGGCGGTATATAATTAAAAGGCTCAGGCACAAGAGCAGGAGTACCTTGAAAATTGAATAGCGTAAGGGCTCAAAAGAATTTAAATTCATTTGAGATAAAAACTTTAGGCGAATTTTATACAAGCCAGATGTACAGTAATGTACGACAACAAGTAATGAGCCAAAACTCATAAAATTGATATAAAGAAGCTTAGCTTCTGTATATACCATTTTTTAGAGAGTTT
>JAZRPN010000040.1:0-14827 GCA_045649225.1 Clostridia bacterium
TGCTCCGATGGGCAAAATCGAATACAAGATTATGAAAATATCTAAATAATAAAAACAGCCGTTATATATAACGGCTGTTTTTATGTCAAAAAATAAGATAAAAATGAATATCCTGTAAATATTGGGCTTATCTGTTGAAAAATTTTTTATAAGTAGTATAATGATAACATATTTAATGCTACGGGGGTTTTATTATGATAAAAAAATTAATGGCAATCTGTTTGTGCCTTGTTGCTATAACAGCGAATGTTGCAAAGGCAAATGATGTACAGACAGAGGATATATATAATAAAGATTTTTATACCTTGTCCTTGAATCAGGCGATAGAGCTTGCAACAAAAGACAATCCGCAGTTTTTGACTTACGACACAAAAATCAGCGACTATGAATATCAGCTTGAGCGTGCAAGGATTGAGATGCGTAATTCAAAAGGTCCTGTAAAAATCCCTGCGGGGCTTCAGCAGGTTGTGATACAAAAAGGCTATAACGTAAAGCAAAATGAGATAAATCTTGCCACATCCAAGATGGAAAAGGAGCAGGCAAAAAACAAGCTTGCATATAGTGTAACGGAAAAATACTACAATGTTAAGCTATCGGAAGCACTTGTTAAAAGCTCGGTTGATACATATAATCTTGCACAAGAAAACGAAAAGCACATAAAGCTTCAGTATGAGCTTGGGATGGTATCGGAGCTTGATTACAAGAATGCCTATCTTGCTATGCTTCAGGCAAAGGCAAATGCTGATAAGTATGAGAGAAATCTTGAAATTGCAACAGACGACCTCAGGATTGCCCTGCAGATAAAAAATCCCAATGCAGTTTTTACACTTACGGATTCCATTGAAAAAGAAGAATTCAGTGCAAATCTTGAAGAGGACACAAAAAATGCATTAGAATCCAGACTCGACGTTTTCAAACTGAAAAAAACATACGAGCAGTCAGTTTTGTACCGCGAGGCAATGCAGGTTGCTGGTAAGTCTTCGACATATTATTCTTCGGCAAATTCGAGTGTCGTTCAGTGCGAGTATGCGTATGAAAACAATAAAAAGCTTATAGCTCTTTCAATCAAGTCTACATATAACAGTGTGTTTGACTCGCAGGATGCACTTTCTGTCGCAGAAGCAAAGAGAGAGATTAAAGAGCAGGAATACACCGTAGCAAAGCTTAAATACGATTTGGGGCTTATTACAAACAGTGAGCTTACAAATGCGATGCTGAACCTTTCTTCAGCAAGCATAGAGCTTGATAATGCAAAGCTTACATACAAGCTTGCCGTTCAGAAGTATTCGTACGAAATCACCTTAGGTCTGTAAAAAGGAGTAAGATAATGAAAAGAACCATCTGCTTAATAATATCGACTGTGATGCTTTTTTCTCTTTTCGGCTGCGGAAAGGATAAGGCAACTTTAAATGAAGAAGCCCTGGCTGTTAATGTAACGGTTGAGAAGGCAAAGCTTGAAACAATAGAAAACACCGTAACATATATGGGTGAGATTACCGCATCTGAGTACACGAGTATATCGTCAAAGGTTTCGGCAAATGCAAAGGAAATCTATAAAGATCTTGGCGACTATGTCGAGGCAGGCGAGGCACTTGCAAAGCTTGATGATACTGACTACAGGCTTTCTTATAATCAGGCAAAGGCGGCTTACAATCAGGCAAAGGCAAATTACAACAGTATAACAAATGGCACTGCTCAGCAAACTACCGTTCAGCTCGATTCCGCACTTAATGCCGCAAAGATAGAGTATAATGATGCTAAAACAAATTATGACAATCAAAAAATTCTCTACGACAACGGTGCTATAAGTAAAATGACTCTCGATGCCGCAGAAAAACGGCTTGAGAACGCTCAGCTTAATCTTAATACTGCGCAAACCAACTACAATGTTGGCACAACTGTGATTCTCAAGGAAAATGCCGAAACCGCCTACGCAGCACTTGAGAGTGCAAGGGTAGGGCTTGAGGTTGCTGAAAATTCACTTTCAAATACGATTATCAGGGCACCGATTTCTGGATATATTTCAAGTAAAAACATAAGTAAGGGTCAGATGGTAAGTCCGGGCGTTGAGGTTTTTTCAATAAAAGCTACAGATAGCGTCAATGCCGAGATAAAGGTTACTGAATCGGTAATAGGAAGCGTTAAACTCGGTGCAAAGGCTGTTGTGAAGGTGAAGTCTGCAGATTCCGAGGAAATCGAGGGCACTGTTACAACGGTAAGTCCCACCAAGGATAACAAAACGGGAATGTATGCCGTCAAAGTCGCAATAGATAACTCCGACGGTATAATCAATGACGGTATGTTTGCAGAAATAACACTCACACTCAGCGAAGCCGTAGACAGTCTTGTAATTCCGTCTGACAGCGTGCTCGAGGATGAAAACGGAGATAAATACGTCTATATTGTAGAAAATGACGTAGCAAAACGCGTGGACATTAAAACAGGTATAATTTCTGATAAATATACCGAGGCCGTTTCAGGCATCAAAAAAGGCGATAAGGTTGTTGTTTCGGGAAAAGAGTATCTTTCAGAGCAAAACAACCGTGTTAAGATTGTCGACTAAAGGGTATATAAATTAAAAGGTGAAAATATGAAGTTAAATGAATTATCCGTAAAACGCCCTGTTGCAGTTACAATGGTAATACTGATTTTCGTTGTAATCGGCGTGTATGCACTGTCGATGCTTCCCATTGAGGCGCTTCCCGATATGGATCTTAAGATGGTAGTTGTTATGACAAACTACCAAAATGTCGGTTCAGAGGAAATCGAAAATCTTATTACCAAAAATGTAGAGGGTGCAGTTGCATCTGTCTCGGGACTTGACACTATGCAAAGTCAGTCTGTTGAGGGAATGTCGCTGGTGATGGCGCAGTTTACAAACACCACTGATATTGACGAGGCGGTAAGCACTATCGAAAATAATCTTGATATGATATCGTACGCACTCCCGGAGGATAGCGACAAGCCCGTTGTAATGAAGCTTGATATGACAATGCTTCAGTCAATGATGATGAGCGTTACATACGAGGGCTACGATATCACACAAACGAAAAAGTTTGTTGAGGATAATATCGAAAGCAAGATAAAATCCGTAAACGGAGTTGCGTCGGTAAGCATAAGCGGCGGCAGAGACCGTGTTATTGATGTTGAGGTGGATAACAACAAAATGCACGGCTACAATATATCATTTGGTGATATAACGAGTGCGCTTGCAGGGCAGAATACAAATCTCCCCGCGGGAAGTACCGAGGCAAATAACAAGGACTTGTCCGTTCGTATGATGGGAAAATTCAAAAGTCTTTCCGATATCGGAGTTGTTCCGCTTACCACTCCTCAGGGTCAGGTTATATACCTGAGAGATATTGCCAGCATAAGCGATACATATTCAGAAAGTGCGACCATCGCAAGAATCAATGATGAGGAATCGGTTACAGTATCTGTAAGCGGTGAGTCGGACGCAAATACCGTTGATGTTGTAAACGGTGTTATAAAAACACTCGAGCAGTTAAAAAAGCAATACCCAAGATTCAGCTACACTGTAACAATGGAGCAGGCAAGCTATATCGAGGAGTCTGTAGCCTCTGTTACGGAAAACGCAATAATTGGCGGATTGCTTGCCATTTTGATACTGTTCTTGTTCCTGGGAAATGCAAAAAACGCTCTGGTAATCGGAGTATCGATGCCGATATCGATAATTACTACGTTCATAGGAATGTATGCGGCAGGAATGTCTCTTAACGTGGTGTCGCTGGGCGGGCTGGCACTTGGCGTAGGTATGCTTGTAGATAACTCCGTCGTTGTGCTTGAAAACATTTTCAGGCGCAGAACAGAGTACAGTGAGGATGCAAAGACATCTGCCATAAAGGGTACAGGCGAGGTGCTTGGTGCAGTTTTGGCATCGGTTATAACAACGTGTATAGTGTATGTTCCAATCCTTTTTATTGACAATATGATGGCCATAATGTTTAAACAGCTTGCATTTGCCATTGTATTCTCGCAGACTGCATCTTTCATAACAACACTGCTTATAATCCCGATGCTTTCATCACGAATTGAAAACATTGAAGAAACCAATAAAAAGTTTGCATTTATATTAAAGCCGTTTGAAAATGGGATGAAGAAAATGTATGCGTGGTACAAAACCTCGCTTAAAAAGGTGCTCTCACACAGAAGACGGTTTATGATGTCGGTTGCGGCAGTGTTTGTAATAAGCATCATTGTACTTTCGTTTAAAGGAATGATACTTATGCCATCATCCGACGAGGGCATAATAAGCATAAATGTAGAACTTCCTCAGGGCGCAAAGCTTGAAAACACTGACTCGATAGCAAAACAGATCGAAAAAGCCGTAAAAGAGATTGACGATGTTGAAACAATAACAACAGATGTCGGCTCAGGTGGAATGATGAGCCTTGGATCAACGAGCAGTAATCAGGCGAGCGTAACGCTCTCTCTTAAGGAAAAAAGAAAAAATGACACAACTGAGGTTGTTAGTCTTGTGCGTGAAAAGCTTTCTGATATTTCAGGTGCGACTGTTTCAATAGAGGAGTCGTCATCAGCAATGCAATTATCTTCAGACGAGGTGCAGTATCAGTACACCTGCGCCGATGAGGAAAAGCTCGAGAATTACGTAAGAGACGCTCAGAAAATCCTTGCGGGTATCGATGGAATTACAGAAACCGATATTTCAATCAGTGATACAAAACCCGAGGTAAGAATAAAGCTTGACAGTGCCATTTCTGCAAGATACGGACTAAGCACTGCGTATACGTCAACACTTGTGCGTCAGGCACTTAATGGCACGACGGCATCACGCTACAGTGAAAAAGGGGCAGAATACGATATTATCGTTAAATACCCCGACAGCTTTGCAGATAATTACGAAAAGCTTAAGACAATGCAGATAAAAAGCCCGACTGGACAGTGGGTAACACTTTCCGATATTGCCGATATTTCAATTGAGCAGGGCTATGCAACGCTTACACGTGTCGACCAGAAGCGTGTTGTTACCCTCAGCGGTAAGATTCACGGTACTGATATGGCGTCAATTAACCGTAAGTTCAATGCCGAAATTGAAAATACTTTAGGCACAGTTGAGGGAATTTCTCAGCAATCAGCAGGTAGCTTTGAAACTATGATAGATGCCATGAAATCTCTTCTGATTGCAATTCTTCTGGGTATTCTCCTTATGTATATGGTAATGGCGGCGCAGTTCGAAAATGTAATTCAGCCGTTTATAATTCTCTTTACAATTCCGCTTGCAATTATAGGCGTTGTGCTGGCTCTTGTTGTGGCAGGCACACCCTTATCGGTAATAAGCTGTATAGGTATTCTTATGCTTATGGGTATTATCGTAAATAACGCAATCGTACTTATTGACTTTATAAACGCTCAAAGAAAAGAAACTCCCGACATAGACCGTGAAGAATGTGTTATAAACAGCGGTATAGTAAGAATGAGGCCGATTCTGATGACTTCACTCACTTCCGTTTTGGGATTTTTCCCAATGGCACTGTCATCAAAGGGTGGCGGAGCTATGATGCAGCCTCTTGCAATAGTACTTGTGGGTGGACTGCTTGTAGGAACACTGCTCACGCTTTATGTAATCCCTGTTGTATATACCATATTTGACGACTTAATTCAAAAACACAGACAGAAAAAAAGTGCAAGGTCTTAAGACCTTGCACTTTTTCTGCCTGTTTTATACATTAGAATTTCCTGTATACACCTACAACCTTACCTAAGATTGCCACGCTGTCAACAATTATCGGCTCCATAAAGTCGTTTTCGGGCTGAAGCCTGAAATGCCCGTTTTCCTTGTAAAAGGTTTTTACAGTTGCACTGTCGTCAACCAAGGCAACAACCATCTCGCCGTTTTGAGCAACCTCGCACTTTTCAACAATAACATAGTCGCCGTCGAGAATACCTGCATTTATCATACTGTCGCCGTGAACGTGGAGCATATAAATATCGTTCTTCTTTGCAAAATCCATCGGAAGAGGGAAGGTGCGCTCAAGGTTTTCCTCCGCAAGAATGGGAAGACCAGCGCTTACCCTGCCGATTACGGGAACCTCAAGATACTCACTGTTCATATTGATAACATTTGATGGACGGCTTTCCTCGATTTCAGTCAGACGAATGCCTCGGGAACTGCCCCTCGATACGATTATAGAACCGTTTTTCTCGAGCCTGCTCAAATGTCCGTGCACTGTTGACGGAGAGCTAAGCCCCACAGCATCGCCAATTTCACGAACTGTCGGCGGGTAGCCAACTTCTTTAATCTGCTGTTTTATAAAATCAAGAATTTGCTGTTGTTTATCAGTGTTTGCACCCATACAAAACGCCCCCACTTATGTTTTTTTATCATTATAACACATAAAAAACAAAAATGCAAACATTTGTTCGTGAAAATTTAAAAAAATTTTATGAAAATGGTGTTGACAATACTTCTTTTTAAGTGTATACTATAACAAGTGTAAAGTTTAATCGCTTTACACTTGAAATAAGGAGGTGCGTCTTCTGTGGAAAAAAACCTGATTTACGGTGAAATGCTTGATATTTATAAGGGACTTCTTACTGATAAGCAGACAGAGGCGCTCGAGTACTACTATTATCAGGACTATTCTCTTGGCGAAATAGCAGAGCTTATGGATGTTTCGCGTCAGGGCGTGCGTGATTTTATCAAGCGGGGAGAGTCGGTGCTTGATGAGGCTGAGCAAAAGCTTCACCTTGTTGATAAGTTTCGTGCGGTGGAAAGAGCGGGCGAGGCTGCTCTTGAAATTAAGGTGATAAACAAAAAGCTTGCTGAAAGCCGCAGAATTGATGAACTTTCCGATGAAATTATAAATGCGATGAAGTTTGTTGGAAACAGTGAGGTAGAATAATGGCATTTGAAGCTTTAGGTGAAAAACTTCAGGAAACCTTCAGAAAAATCAAAGGTCAGGGCGTTGTAACCGAAAAGGACATAAAGGCGGCAATGCGTGAAGTGCGTTTCGCTCTCCTTGAGGCAGACGTTGGATATAAAGTTGTTAAGGAATTTGAAAAACGTGTGTTTGAAAAAGCGACGGGCAGTGATGTGCTCGAAAGCTTAACACCGGGTCAGCAAATTATAAAAATTGTGCGTGATGAACTTACGTGGCTTATGGGCGGTGCTCAGGCGAAGCTTACAGTTTCGTCAAAGCTTCCCACGGTTTATATGCTTGTAGGTCTTCAGGGTGCAGGTAAAACAACAACTGCGGCAAAGCTTGGCGGTGTGCTCAAAAAGCAGGGCAAAAAACCACTCCTTGCAGGGTGCGACGTGTATCGTCCTGCGGCGATAAAACAGCTTCAGGTAGTGGGCGAAAGCCTCGGACTTGATGTTTATGCCGATTTTGATGAAAAGGACCCCGTAAAGATTGCACTCAGCGCAGTGAAAAATTGCGACACATCGAGATACGATACAGTTATTATAGATACGGCAGGTCGACTCCATATTGATGAAACACTTATGGATGAACTTGCAAATATAAAGAAAGAGGTTCACCCAACAGAAATTCTTCTTGTGGTTGACTCTATGACAGGTCAGGATGCAGTAAACGTAGCCGAAAGCTTTGACGAAAAGCTCGGTATAGACGGCATCATACTTACAAAGCTTGACGGCGATACCCGTGGCGGTGCGGCACTTAGCGTAAGAGCGGCAACGGGCAAGAACATCAAGTTTGTGGGTATGGGAGAAAAGCTTACGGATCTTGAACCCTTCTATCCCGACAGAATGGCATCGCGTATACTTGGTATGGGCGATATGCTTTCTCTTATAGATAAGGCTCAGGAGGCGTTTGACGAAAAGCAGGCGCTGGAGCTTGAAAAGAAAATCCGTGCACAAAAGTTTGACTTAAACGACTATCTTCAGCAACTTCGTCAAATGAAAAATATGGGCTCGCTTGAAAGCATCTTAGCTATGATGCCGGGTATGGGCAAAGCACTTCGCGGTGCTAAAATTGACGATAAGCAGCTTTCAAGAACAGAGGCTATAATATGCTCAATGACAAAAAAAGAGCGCGAAAATCCCGAAATTATAAACGGCAGCCGCAGAAAAAGGATTGCGGCGGGATGTGGCCTCGGAGTGCAGGATGTTAACTTGTTCTTAAAACAGTTTGAGCAAGTTCAAAAAATGATGAAAATGTTTTCTGACCCCAAAAAGCTCAGAAAAATGCGTTTTCCTTTTTAAGTTAATAACGTAAGTTATTATATACAAACAAAAATTTCGGAGGTGAAAAACATGGCAGTAAAAATCAGACTCAGAAGAGCAGGTGCTAAGAAAGCTCCCTTCTATCGTGTAGTTGTTGCTGATTCACGCTATCCCCGTGATGGTAGATTCATCGAGGAAGTAGGAACATACAATCCCCTTGTAGAGCCTTCTGCATTCAGCGTTGACGCTGATAAGGTTAAGCAGTGGATTTCAAACGGTGCTCAGCCCACAGATACAGTTAAGAGCTTGCTTAAAAAGAACGGTATTATCGGCTAATAGCGTTCGCGAAAGGTTGGGAATTAAATGAAAGAGCTTTTGGAAACTATTGTTAAGCCGCTTGTTCAATTTCCCGATGAGGTTGACGTTACACTTGTAGAGCGTGAGGATGCAATTCTTCTTGAACTTCGTGTGAACTCATCCGATATGGGCAAGGTTATCGGTAAGCAGGGCAGGATTGCAAAGGCAATCAGAACTGTTATGCGTGCCGCAGCCAAAAATGAGGACAAGAAGGTCATCGTGGACATAGTTGAATAATTAAAAAAAGAGAATGTAAAAGTGTTTTTACATTCTCTTTTTTTATAGGTCTTTTGTTCTCAGCTTTCGAGCGTAAGCCTTGGGAGATATCCCCTTATGCCTCTGAAAAATCTTGATAAAGTAGCTTAAATCGTTAAAACCGCAGTTGTAGGCAATGTCGGAAATGCTTTCCTTATCAAGCTCAATCATTTTACATGCCGTGTTTATCCTGTATATATTTATATAGTCAATCGGCGTTTTTTGCGTCAAGTCCTTAAATAAACGACAAAAATAATTAGGCGACATATCACAGCTTTCAGCAAGGGAAGAGAGTGTAAGGGCTGAATGATAGTTTTCTTCAATCATAGTGATTGCGGGCATAATTTTGCGGAATTTGCTTTCTGAAACTCCTTTGGTATCTGCAACCTTTTTAGTCAGTAAAAATTCCTTAAAAAGTGTATATATACGGCTCATAAAATCGAACTCATAACCGTTTTCTTTGCTTAAAAGGCAGTTGAACAATTCATCTACCGTTTTGCCGTAATTGTAAAAAATATTTTTACATCTTTTTACACTGCTGCGATATTGATTGCTGACAGAAACAAGATTTTGCGAAAACACAATACTTTCATACACGCAGTTTTTTGGTTTAGCACTATGCACAGTGCCACCTGCAAAGATAGCAGCATCGCCGCATTTCAGAATATATTCGCTTTCGTCAAGACTAAGCTTCAATTCTCCCTCAAGCACTCTTATAAGCTCAAAATCACTGTGCCAGTGGGGTGCAATATTATAGCGTGGATGGTTTTTGTCGATATGTAAAATATCTGCGGGAAAATCCGGCGCTGTGTAATTTACAAGCTCGTGGATTGCTTTGATTTTCAATGCTGACGCCTCCTTTTAGTTGTTTGTTTTATAATAACATAAGTTTTCGGCAAATAAAAGATAATTTTCAAAATGTAAACAAACTGTTTCGGAAAAGTACCTTTTGCTTGACTTATAAGCAATAAATTGGTATTATAGATATGGATATTTTGAAATATTTTGTGGGAAGAGGGGATATTATGAACGAAGAAAAAGAAATTTTACAAAATGAAAATATAACTGAAAATATAAAAAATGAAGACGAAAAATCAAATACAAATTTTATAAGTGAGTCTGAAAAGCAGGAAATCATTTCGGACTTCACACCAGAGCCTATAAACATACCTAAATATGATATAGAAAAGGAACACGCAAAGCATAACAAAAACAAAGAGCGTGCAAAAAAACGCAAAATCAATAAAAACAAAAAAGCATATAAAGCTCTTATGAAAACGCTTGCGATTATCCGCAATATATTGATTGTTATTGTGCTCTTTTCAATTGTTTCCTCGGCACTTGCCTCGGTTATTGTAAGGGTAAACACATCAGAGTATGCAATTGAAAGCTCGGTGCGTTCGAACAATCCCGAAAGCTTTATAATCGGCAGAATAAAGGATACATCAAGCCTCAATATGAAGAGAAGTTCGCAAAATGCTACGATTACGGACATTTTGCGTGATAATACTCTTTATACAACAACATACGAAGGAATTATCAGCGCTGTAAGAAAATCGTCATATTCAAAGTTCATTGCTCAAAATGCACACGGAGTTATATCGAGCTTGCTATATGGTGAAACCTATGGCGGTGTAAAGGGCGAAGACGTTGCTAAAACTCTTCTTGAAAATGTTTCGTACATAAAGCTTGTTACCGGTGTTGAGCTTGGACAGAGTGCGTGCGAGGCTTTTGGAGAGTATGTTGATAAATCTCCTGCTCTTAATGAGATTAAGGAAGAAAATCTCAGGAAGCTTCCTCTTGCTAAATACACAGGCTTTACAAAAGTTGCTCTTTCGCTTCCGGTGCTTATCGGGCTTTTGCTCCTGATTGTGCTTTTAGTTGTTCTTATAGTTTGTGTGTGCAGTGGTTACGCTCACAAGATCATTGGATGGACAACTGTTCTCTCGGGCGTATTTGTAGGGGTGTTAGGGTTCTTATGTAAACCATCGTTTAATGCAGATAATCAGTTTATAAACTGTGTTACTGATGCTATAGCGAAGGGCTTTTCATTCAGTTCGCTTATTTATGGCGGAATTATTGCACTTGTAGGTGTGCTCGTGCTTCTTATAGGCCGTGCAATGTCTTACGATGACGAATACGAAGATTGATAAAAGAGGGTACAAACGTACCCTCTTTTTTGGGAGTAAGATTATGATAATACCAATTTTTATCCCGCATGAGGGATGCCCGAATGATTGTGCATTCTGTAACCAGCGTACAATCAGCGGTAAGGAGAGCCCTCCGACAATTTCGGATGCAGAAAAAATAATAAACGCACATCTGGAAACGATGGGTGGCTATGCAGAGCAGATTGCTTTTTTCGGCGGTAGTTTTACAGGTATAGATACAACTATGCAGAATAGTTATCTGTCGCTTGCTAAAAAGTATATTGACCAAAAGTGTGTTGGCAGCATCAGGCTTTCAACACGCCCTGATTATATCGACGAGGATATTGTTAAAAGGATAACAAGTTACGGTGTAAAAAATATTGAGCTTGGGGCTCAGTCGATGTCGGACGATGTTTTACTTATGTCAAACCGTGGGCACAGCGCTCTGCAAGTTGAAAATGCGTCGGAAATAATAAAAAGGAATGGCGCCGTGCTTGGCCTTCAGATGATGACGGGGCTTCCGCTTGATACTGATGAAAAAAGTATGCAAACGGCAAGAAAGTTTGTTTCTTTAGGTGCTGAGGAAACACGCATTTATCCTACGGTGGTGCTCAAAGGAACTGTCCTTGAAGTGCTTTATAGAAGTGGCAAATATAATGCCCAAACGCTTGAAGAAGCAGTAGAGCTTGCGGCAAGGCTTTATGCGTATTTTGAGGAAAACGGCGTTACGGTTTTGCGTATAGGCTTGCCCGACAGTCTATCTCTTAAGGAAAACTATGTTACGGGACCGTATCATCCGTCGTTTGGCGAAATTGTGCAAAGCCGAAAAATAAGAAACGAGATAGAACAATTTGCAGAGAAGAAAAAAGAAATTACTGTAGTGGCAAACAAAAAATTCATTTCAAAAATAATGGGAAATAAGCGGGCAAATGTAATTTATTTTAAAAACAAAGGAATAACGCTTACTGTAACTGAGGACGAAAACAAGGATACATATATAATAAAATGAGCGTAAAATTTTTATTGCATACATTGTAATTTTATGGTACAATTACCTGGGTAAATACTAAGAATATGTTTACATAGGAGGACTTATGGATATTTTTTCTATTTTAGCCTTAATCGGCGGCTTGGTACTGTTTCTCTACGGTATGGATCTGATGGGCGACAGCCTCAAAAAGCTTGCAGGCGGTAAGCTTGAATCAATCCTTGCAAAGCTTACATCTACAAGATGGAAGGGATTTTTGCTTGGTCTTATTGTTACGGCAATAATTCAGTCATCTTCTGCAACAACTGTTATGCTTGTAGGTTTTGTTAACTCAGGTATTATGAAGCTTGCACAAACCATCAGCATAATTATGGGTGCAAACGTAGGTACAACAGTTACTGCATGGCTCTTGAGTACTGCAGAAATAGGCGGAACGGCAGTAATTCTGAAGCTGCTTAAGCCTGACTCATTTACTCCTATACTTGCTGCAATCGGTTTTATAATGATAACGACGGCAAAGAACGATAAAAGGAGAAACACCGGTTCAATCCTTATCGGTTTTGCTATTTTGATGTTTGGTATGGATGCAATGAGTGGAGCTGTTGAAGGCCTTAGAGATAACGCTACATTTACCAATATGCTTACTATGTTTTCCAATCCGATTATGGGTATAATAGTAGGTACGTTGTTTACGGCGATTATTCAGTCCTCATCCGCATCGGTTGGTGTATTACAGGCATTGGCTTTGACCTGCGTAATCCCATATTCAACTGCAATCCCCGTAATCCTCGGTCAGAACATTGGTACAACAATTACGCCTATTATCTCTTCAATAAGCGGTAATACAGAGTCAAAGCGTGTTGCTATTGCGTGCCTTTATATCAAAATGATTGGTGTTGCAATTGTTTGCGGTATTTTCTATATACTTCATTCCATTTTTGGTTTTGCATTTATGAATGCAAGGATAAGTGCGTTTGATATTGCGGTAGTACATACTGCATTTAACATAATTTCAACGGTTATTCTTATGCCGTTTTGTAATTCAATAGAAAAGCTTGTTATAAAATCAATCAAGCCTAACAAGCAGGAGCGTGAGGTTGACGTATTCGATACTCTTGACGACAGATTCCTCGAAATTCCCTCTTTCGCTGTAGAAAAGTGTAAAGACCTTGTTTGCGATATGGCAAAATTGTCAGGAGAAAGCTTTGTTAAAGCCTCAAAACTTCTTGATAATTTCGATGATAATATATTCAGCGAAATCAAGGAGCTTGAAAGCAGAATTGACCAGTACGAAGATAAAACGAGCTCATATCTTGTAAAGATTGCAGGGCGTCAGATGTCGGAAAAAGACAGTAAGGTTGTTACTGAACTTCTTCACTGTATTGGCGACCTTGAGAGAATTTCTGACCACGCATTAAATGTTGCGGAGGCAGCAAAAGAAATTAACGATAAGGACATACAGTTCTCTGCAAAAGCTAAGGAAGATCTGGCAATCATAACAAAGGCTGTATCAGAGATTTTAGAGCTTACAACAAACACTCTCATAAATGACGATATCGAACTTGCAAAGAGTGTAGAGCCACTTGAACAGGTTATTGACAGACTTAAGAGAAAAATCAAAAATGGTCATATCACAAGACTCAGGCAGGGCGACTGTACGATGGAACTCGGCTTTATTCTTTCTGACCTTTTAACTAACTACGAGAGAGTTTCGGACCATTGTTCAAACATTGCAGTTTGTGTTATAGAAATTGCAATCGGTTCGTTTGAAGCACACGAATATTTGCATCAGGTTAAGTCAGGCGAGGAAGAGTTTAGCGCAATGTATCAGACATATAAGCAAAAATATTACATTCAATAAAACAAAAAACGATGCTGAAACCAGCATCGTTTTTATTTGTAGTATAAAAGTTGAATGTTTTATCGCGAGTAAAACTTGTCAAATTTTTAAATTCAGTTAGTCCGCGACATGGGTTAAGCGGCATGCTTATTTCTCGTCTTTGTAGATTTCCTTGAAGTACTTGTATGTATCAACCTTGAGTTCACCGCACGCATCCTCATCACAAGCGATGATTCCATCCTGATGAAGCTGAAGTGCGCTGATAGTCCAAGCATGGTCAACACCGCCCTCAACACAGTGGCGAAGTGCACGTGCCTTGTTATGACCGCTGATAAGAAGAAGAACCTTCTTGGAGTCGCAAACTGTTCCAACACCAACTGAAAGAGCTGTCTTGGGAACTTTGTTGGGGTCATTATCGAAGAAACGTGAGTTTGCAATAAGTGTATCCTGAGTAAGTGCACGTACACCTGTGCGTGATGTAAGAGAAGTGAATGGCTCATTGAATGCAATGTGTCCGTCTACACCGCTACCGCCGAGGAAAAGGTCAATTCCGCCGTAGGACTGAATTTTTTCTTCGTAACGTGCGCACTCTGCCTCAAGGTCATCAGCCATACCATTAAGGATGTTGATGTTTTCTCTCGGAATATCAATATGATTAAAGAAGTTGTCATGCATGAAGTACCAGTAGCTCTGCTCATGCTCTCTGGGAAGACCTACGTACTCATCCATGTTAAAGGTTACAACATTTTTGAAGGTTACTTTGCCTGCTTTGTTCATCTCAATCAATCTCTTATACACGCCGAGAGGTGATGAACCTGTAGGAAGACCGAGAACGAACGGACGGTTTTCCTTGTGGTTGTTTATTGCATCAGCAATGTGCTGAGCAGCCCATGCAGACATTTCATCGTAGTTGTTTTTAATAATTAACTTCATTTTACACTCTCCAAACTTATTTGAATTTACATACATTATATAATTATTTTTTTTATTTGTCTAGCAACTTTTAATATATTTTAGATGTAAACTATAGTTAGGATTGATTTCGACTTGCGAATTTGGTATAATGATTT
>JAZRPN010000041.1:0-6329 GCA_045649225.1 Clostridia bacterium
CAAAAATTTCCATTATTCATACCTCACTTTGCAAGTAATGTTGTGAAGTTCTCAAGCGCGCTTCCGAGCTCTTTCTGGAAACGAGCCGCAGGGCTACCGTCTACTGCACGGTGGTCATATGTAAGGCTAAGACCCATTGCAGGATAAATCTCAATACTTCCATCTTTTCCGCGTCTTACACGGTCAGTCGTTGTGCAAACACCTAATATTCCGGTCTGCGGAGGATTGATAACAGGAGTAAATGATTCAACACCAAGATTTCCAAGGTTTGATACAGTGAAGCTTCCGCCTGAAAGCTTGTCGGGGCTTATGTTGCCCTCACGGCACTGCGCTGCAAGTTCCTTAACTTCCTTAGAAATTTCAAGCAGGCTCTTCTGGTCTGCATTAAAGATTGTGGGAACCATAAGACCTCTCGGTGTATCTACCGCAACGCCAAGGTTTACGTGCTTGAAGAGACGGATAGAATTGTCGTCAAGCATATGAGCGTTAAGATCAGGATGGTTAAGAAGCACTCTTGATACCGCATAGAGAACAATATCTCCAAGTGTAATGCCCGCCAAATCGCCCTCAGCATTTTTAAGCTGCTTTCTGTATGCAAGAATATTTGTTGCATCGAAAGAAGTGTTGTGTGTGAGCTGAGCCATTGTAGAAAGAGATGTGTGCATTGACTTGCTTATCGCACGGCGGATTCCGCTGAACTTAACATCCTCGTACTCGCTTTCGATTACGGCTGCAGCAGGAGCCTGAGTAGCTTCCTGAACTACTACGGGGTTATCCATAAGTGTACGGACATCACGTTCGATAATTCTTCCGTTAGGTCCTGTAGGTGTTGCAAGAGTTGCATCTACGCCTGCACGCTCCGCAAGTTTTTTTGCTCTCGGTGATACTGCAGTCTTGTCAGTTGCAGCTGCAGTCGTCGGAGCAGCTACTACAGCAGGAGCTGCTTCAGCTTTCTTTTCTTCTGCAGGTGCTTCCTCGACAGCGGCCTGATTTCCCTCAGGACGAAGTGCGCTTACATCTTCCCCGGGTGCACCGATTGCACATACATTCATAAGGCAGGGAACCTCATCGCCGTCCTGAAAGAAAATTTCAAGAAGCGTGCCCTCCTCAGTTGATTCACATTCAAAGCTGGCCTTGTCGGTTTCGTATGTAAACAAGATGTCGCCTACCTTTACCGAATCGCCAACCTTTTTCTCCCACGCACCGATAATACAGCTTTCAACTGTGATACCGGCCTTGGGCATAATTACAGCATTTGCCATGGTGAAAACCTCCCCATTTTTTATATCGTGTTAATTATAACATCTTTTAACATTTGCGTCAATCACTTTTACACAAAAAATTCGCTATATTTTCGCATTTTTTACAGTGAATTTTTGTTTATAATATAACCACCTTGTTGTTCTTTGCAATTTCCTCGTATTCTTTGGGAAGCGGCTTATCCGTTATGATATAGTCTGCATCCTCGATTTTTGCAAAGGTATACGGCATAAGCCTTGTAAGCTTTTCACTGCTGCACATCATTACGGTCGTCCTTGCCTTTTCTATGATAAGCTTTTTAACGAGCATATCGCCCTCTGCACCGCAGGTAAACCCATCGAGGCTACATCCCGACACACCGATAAATGCCGTGTCAATATTTATGTTTTTGAGCATCTCCAGTGTGTTATTTCCCGAGATTGCCTGATTGTTGCGATTGAGCGTACCGCAACAAACTGTTACGGTCGGGCTTTTAAGGCGACAAAGCTCAAGTGCTATACCGGGGCTTGTGGTAATAACATTTAAGTTTATATCGGGCATATTTTTAGCCATAAACAGATTGCTCGTTCCCGAGTCAAGAAAGATTGAGCTGTGCGGCTGAAGTAGCGTCATCGCCTTTTGTGCCATAGCAAGCTTTCCGGGACTGTTATCGCGAAGTCTTACCCCAAACTCCTCATCGCCCATCTGACGCACACTGCGTACCCCGCCGTGATATTTGAGAAGCACGCCCTGCTCTTCCAATGCGTCCAGATCACGGTGAAGCGTCATAAGCGAAATTTCGGGCAAAATCTCCTTTAACTCCCTTATTGTTGCCACGCCCTTGTTTTCGACATATTCTTTTAGTTTTTCTCTGCGAATACGGTTCATAAGTACCGCCCTCCACGTTAAAAAATTGTTATTTTAACATATTATAACATAAAGTTATCACATTTTCAAGTAAAATATTGACTATTTTTAAATATTCCTTTAAAATGTAGTTGGTGATTATATGATTAACTCTATTAAAATTTATACATCTGATTCGTTTGACGTTTACAAAAACCTTGCCATAGAAAAGCTTTTGTTTGATAACGTGGAAAAAGACTGCGTTATCCTCTATCTGTGGCAGAATGAGAACACTGTCGTTATAGGAAGAAACCAAAACCCCTGGAACGAGTGCAACTGCCAATCTTTAGAAGAGGACGGGGGGCATCTTGCCCGCAGGCTTTCGGGCGGCGGATGCGTTTTTCACGATAAGGGCAATCTCAATTTCACATTTATCTGCCATAGCGAAAATTACGATGTTTCAAGGCAGCTTAAGGTTATTCAAAAGGCGTGTTCCCTTTCCGGAATAGAAACACAAATCAGTGGAAGAAATGATATTCTGGCAGACGATCGCAAATTTTCGGGCAATGCATTTTATAATTCTCACGGGAAAAGCTATCACCACGGCACCATTTTGATTTCTGTCGATTTTGACAAAATAAAGCGTTATCTTACACCCTCCGAGAAAAAACTCAGTGCAAAGGGTGTTAAATCGGTGCAAAGCAGGGTTGTTAACCTGACTGAATTTTGCCCTGATTTAACCTGCGAGAAAATGAAAGAGTATATGATTTCCTCCTTTGAGGATGTTTACGGCTTGAAAAGCGGCTCAGCAGAAATAGACAAAGGTGAAATTGCGCCTCTCAGAGAGCTTTATTCCTCGCGCGATTATCTGTATGGAAAAACACCGCCATTTTCTCTTACCTTAAAGGACAGATTTTCATGGGGAGAGATAGAATTAAGCCTTGACGTAAAAGAGGGCGTTATAAAGAGCGTTATGGTTTACACCGATGCTTTAGACTGGGAATTGCCCGAAAAAATAAAAGCATCACTTATCGGTTGCAATTTCAAAAGAGAAGACCTTGAAAAGGCACTGCCACACGATATTGCCCAGGACATTTTAAGCCTGTTTGAGTTTTAGTTTCAGGCGAAAAAAATGTTGAAAAATGTAAGTCCTTGATGTATAATATACTGAGACAGACAGAAAGGATGTTATCCTATGGAAGAAAAAAGAACTACCACAGTTGTTAGAATAAATAATGCCGAGTACAGAATCACAAGCTCTGCCGATGAGGAATACGTAAGGCACGTTGCATACCACGTTGATAAAAATATGCGTGAGCTTATGGTTCGTGATAAGCGCCTTTCCACATCGATGGCGGCGGTACTCACTGCAGTAAACATGGCGGACGAATATATGCAGGTGCAGGAAGACAACGAAAAGCTCCGTGCGCAGCTTCTTAAATACGCTGAGGAGGCGGGAGCGTCAAAGCTTGCGGTAGACAAGCTCAATGCCGAGATTGCAAGGCTCCGCGCCGAGAACCAGTCGCTTAAGATGGACATCGTCAAGCTTGAAACCCAGGCAAAAAACAAATATTAAGGGGGATATCACGCTCATAAGAGCGTGATATTTGTTGTAATATGACAAGTAAAATTATTAAACCCGAGCTTTTGTCGCCTGCGGGCAGCCCTGCAGCACTTATTGCCGCCGTGCAAAACGGTGCCGATGCGGTGTACCTTGGCGAAAAAAGCTTCAGCGCAAGAAAAAATGCAGTAAACTTTTCGTGGGAAGAGTTAAAGGAAGCAACTTCCTACTGCCATACAAGAGATGTAAAGGTGTATCTTACGCTTAACACACTTATAAAAGAAAATGAACTGAAGGACTTTGAAAACACCGTTTGTATGAGTGCGGAGTCTGGCATTGATGCAATTATCGTTCAGGATCTGGGTGCGGCTGATATAATCCGCAAGGTGTGTCCCGAGATGCCAATCCACGCAAGCACGCAGATGACTGCATCAAACGAATATGATGTACAGGCTCTGTGTGAAAAGGGATTTTCAAGGGTGGTTCTCTCGAGAGAGCTTTCGGAAAAGGAGATACGGGGTATCCATAAAAACTGTGATGCCGAGCTTGAGGTTTTTGTTCACGGAGCGCTTTGCATAAGCTTTTCCGGCAAATGCCTTATGTCGTCCTTTATCGGCGGCAGAAGCGGCAACCGTGGTGCGTGCGCTCAGCCGTGCAGAAAGCTTTACAAGGCTTTGGGGCGCGAGGGATACTTTTTAAGCCCGAGAGATTTATGCCTTGCGGATGAGATTTTATCTCTCCAAAACGCAGGGGTGTCAAGCTTTAAAATAGAGGGCAGAATGAAAAGCCCCGAATATGTTGCAACAGTAACCAATGTGTACAGAAAATATATTGACAATCCGCAGAATCTGTCGGATGCAGACGAGGACAGGCTCAAGAAAATTTTTGTGCGTGGCGATGGTTTCACAAAAGGATATTTCAGCGGAATTAACACACCGCAGATTATGAACTATACAATGAGTAACGACGATATTACTCAGCGTGCCGATGAAACCGTTTTAAGTGAGGCACGCCACTCCTATCGTGAGGGCGTCGAAAATAAAAAAGTGCCTGTAGACGCATATTTGGAGGTTAAACTGGATAAACCAACTATGCTGACTTTTACAGATGGCACCAATTCTGTAAAGATTTTCGGCAACTCAGGCGAAAAGGCAAGAAATCTTTCCCTCTCGCCTGAATCAGCAAAAGACAGAATCGCCAAGCTGGGACAAACTCCGTTTGAACTGCGTGATTTCAGTTGCGATATTGAGGAGGGCATTACGCTTTCAGCGGCGGCAATAAACAAGCTTCGCCGTGATTGTGCGGAGGCTCTTTCCGATATCCGTGGGCAGATAAAGGTGCGCAAAGCTTATCCCTACAATTTCGTACAGGCGAAAAAGCCAGGCAAAAAGGATATGAAAATCCACGCGCAGATATCGCTTCCCGAACAGTTTGATGCACTCAGGGATGCCGACAAGATTTTGGTACCGCTTAATTTGTGGGACAAAATTGTGCCAAATGACAGGTGCGTGCTTGTACTTCCCCAGGTTGTTACAGATGCCGATGCACTTCTCCACAAGCTTTCGGGCATAAAGCTTCCTGAAGAGGTATATGTTTCATCACTCGGTATGCTTTCGCTTATGAAAGAAAAAGGCATAAAGGCTCACCTGGACTGGGGTGCGAATATAGCAAACTCAATCTCTGCAAATGAGATTGAGGGGGCAAGCTCCATCACTCTTTCGCCCGAGATTTCCCTTGCAGAAATTGGGACTATATGTGCTTCAACAACCACTCCGTGTGAGGCAATCGCCTACGGCAAGCAGACGGTTATGACATCGCGCGCATGCCTTATTCGCGGCATAACAGGCAAGTGCGACTGCTCCAAGCCCCTTTCCATAAAGGACAAAACGGGTGCAGTTTTCACCATTTTCGGCGACGAATTTACGCATCTTAACACGGTGCTTAATTCACGCCCAACATTTATGGCAGACAAGCTTGACCCTCTCAAAAAGAGCGGGCTTAGTGCAATAAGGCTCGTATTTACCGACGAAAACGCGCAAAACTGTGCGCAAATTCTGGATATGTACAAGGGAAAACAAAAGGCAGAAAAGCCTCCTATTTACACAAGGGGATATTTTGTTAAATGATTATTTTTATAATTATTGAAAAAACCCTTGATATTTACTAAAAAATGTAGTAAAATTTAGTTGTTAAGTTAAAAACTTGTTAAGTTAAAATTTTCACAAAACGAAAGGATAAAATAATATGATTTCAGCAGGCGATTTTAGAAACGGTGTTACATTTGAATACGACGGCGGTGTTTACCAGATAATTGAGTTCCAGCACGTTAAGCCGGGTAAGGGTGCAGCATTCGTAAGAACAAAGATTAAAAACGTTATCTCAGGCGGCGTTGTTGAAAAGACTTTCAGCCCCACAGATAAAATGCCTAAGGCACACATCGAGCGTAAGGATATGGAATATCTCTACAACGATGGCGACCTTTACTACTTTATGGACCCCGAAAGCTACGAACAGCTTCCTGTAAGTGCTGACCAGGTTGGCGACGCTCTTAAGTTCGTTAAGGAAAATATGCAGGTTAAGATTCTTTCTTTCAAGGGAAATATCTTCGGTATTGAGCCTCCGAACTTTGTTGAGCTTACCATTACAGAAACTGAGCCCGGTTTTGCAGGCAACACTGCAACAG